>JBMYXB010000016.1:0-28050 GCA_049608005.1 Vicingaceae bacterium | reverse complement strand
CACCAGAAAGTAAACCAACTTTCTTTTCCATATTATCGCCACTAAACATAAAACGTCCCAATATATTTTTTACCTGAGTTCTTATGTCTCCTTCAGCAACGTTATCTACTGTTTGAAAAACGGTTAACTCAGGATCTAATAAAGCAGCCTGGTTTTGTGCAAAATATCCCACTTTAGCGTTATGCCCTAAAGCACATTCGCCTTCAAAATCAATTTCGCCCATAATGGCTTTAATCATGGTAGATTTTCCTTCACCATTTCGTCCAACAAAGGCAACTTTTTCGCCACGCTCAATACTCATATTCGCATCTTTAAAAACGATATGGTCATCGTAACTTTTGCATAAGTCTTTTGCAGTTACTGGGTAATCTCCCGAACGTGAAGAAGGAGGGAAACTTAGTCTTAATGCAGAAGTATCTACTTCATCAATTTCTATTACAGGTAATTTTTCTAACATTCGCTCACGCGAAGCAACTTGGTTGGTTTTAGAATAAGTTCCTTTAAAACGATCAATAAATGCTTGGTTATCGGCAATTATTTTTTGTTGCTCTTTATAAGCCTTTATTTGGTGTTCCATTCTTTCAGCTCTAAGCTGTAAATAGTGGGTATAATTGGCCTTGTAATCGTAAATTTTACCCATAGTAATTTCTATGGTTCGGTTGGTAATGTTATCTATAAAAGCTTTATCGTGAGAAATTACAATAACAGCCTTGGCTTTGTTTACCAAAAAGTCTTCCAACCAAATAACCGATTCTATATCAATGTGGTTGGTTGGCTCATCCAATAAAATTAAATCTGGTTTTTGAAGTAAAATTTTTGCCAGTTCAATTCGCATTCTCCAGCCACCACTAAATTCTTTGGTTTGTCTGGTAAAATCTTCTCTTTTAAAACCTAAACCTTGTAAGGCTTTTTCAACTTCCGAATCGTAATTAACTTCTTCAATAGAGTAGTATTTATCTCCCAGTTCAGTTACCCGCTCAATAATTTTCATGTAAGCGTCAGATTCGTAATCTGTTCGTGTTTCTAATTCTTTATTAAGTGCGTCAATTTCGTTTTTCATTGCAGAAATCTCACCAAAAGCTTTGGCGGTTTCTTCAAAAACAGTGCAATTATCCTCAGTTAAAAGATGCTGAGGTAAGTAAGCAATTTTAGCTTCTTTTGTTCCTCTAATATGACCTTTGGTAGCTTTTGTTTCTCCAGCTATAATTTTCATCATAGTTGATTTTCCTGCACCATTTTTACCCATTAAGGCAATTTTATCGGTTTCGTTAATGGCAAAATTTACATCACTAAAAAGGCTTGTTCCACCAAATTCTACACTAATTGCATCTACAGAAATCATATCACATTTTTTTAAGCTGCCAAATTATTAAAAAGCTACCAACTCGAAGTTATTATTTATTGATATGTTTACTTTTACATTATTGTGATAAAAGAATTTAACAACATATTTTTAATTGGTTTTATGGGAAGTGGTAAAACCACTTTAGGTAAAAAGTTGGCTAAAAAGCTAAACTGTTCTTTTTTTGATTTAGATAAAGAAATTGAAAAAGTTGCTGTTTTAAGTGTGAACGAAATTTTTGAAAATCATGGCGAAACTTATTTTCGTGAGTTAGAATCTAAAATACTTAAATCTCTTATCTTAAATAATAAAAATTTTGTTTTATCATTGGGTGGTGGAACACCTTGTTACCATAAAAATATGGAGCTGATAAATAACTCAGGAATTTCTGTTTATTTAAAATACAATGCCGGTATTTTAGCTTCACGTTTAATAAATGCAAAAACTAAACGACCACTCATTAAAAACTTAGATGAAAATCAGCTCAAAGCCTTTGTTACTGAAAAGTTAACTGAGCGTGAAGCTTTTTACAATCAAGCTAAATTTGTTGTTGAGAGTAATAGTGTGAGGGTAGAAGATATATTAGATCTAAACACTACCAATTAATTCATATTTACGAGCAATGTTTACTGCTTCAGTTCTACTTTTTACTAATAATTTACTATAAATTCTTCTAAGGTGGGTTTTGGTAGTTGCTTTTGATACAAATAATTTGTCTGAAATTTCTTGATCGCTCCATCCTAAAGCTAGATATGATAAAACTTCAATTTCTCTTTTAGATAGGGCAAGTAACTCAGGAGGGAGTTCTACTTGTTGTTTTTTTGCAAAGATGTTGGTTAAAATTTTCTCTTTATCTTTTAAATCTAATTGAAGTTTTTCTAATTCGTTATTGGTATTATGATTAATTGTTTCTAAATCATTATTCTTTTTTTCAATCAATAAATTCTGACCACTCATTAATGTAGCAATTTGTTTGTTTTGGCGGTTTGCTCTAAATAAAAAGTAAGCAATAATAAGTGAGAGTAGGAGTACTATTGCAATGGCGTTTCGTTGCAGCTTGTTTCTTTCAATTTCAGCGAGTTGTGTCTTTAATTCAAAGTTTTTACGTTCAATTTCTTTTTCTCGTTGAGCCGTTTCGTATTTTACATCCATTTCGGCAATTTTTTCATTAATGTCTTCATTTAAAAGGCTTTCTCTTTTATCAAAAAATAATTTATGAAAGTGATGTGCTTCCTTGTACCTGTTTAATGCTTCATAATTTTGAGATAGGATTAAATACAAATCAGAAATGTTTCTTTTTAAACCTAATTCTTTAGAAGAAGGCAATGCTGCTTCGGCATTTTTTATAGACTTTAAATATTGTTTCGATAAAAAATAATGGTTGGCCAAATCTAATTGTAATTCCGAAATTCTAACCTTGTTTCCTATTTTATTTTCTATTAAGTATGCTTTGTTAAGGTATATTTCAGCTTGTTCAAAATTCCCTTGTTCACTGTAACAAAGTCCCATATTATTATAAACAATACCTAAACCAGGTTCGTGCCCGAAACTTAATTTTAATGCGACAGATTTTTCGTAAGAAGCTAATGCAGCATCATATTTTTTTTGAATTCTATAAATTTCACCAATATTAGTATGAGAAATGGACATGCCCATCGAATCATTTTTACTTTTAAAAACCGCTAAAGCTTTAGCTTGTACACTAAGGGCTTTTGGTAGGTTACCTTGTTTTTTATAGATAACTCCAATGTTGCCAAGTATTCCAGCATCTTTAACCGAGAGTTCTCCATTTTTATCAGTAATGTCAATGGCTCCATAAAAATATTCAATGGCTTTATCGTAATCAGCTTTAAAGTACGAGATCCCACCTAATGTCATGTAACACATTTTTAAGCCTTCTAATGCCTTATTTGTTTTTGCTATTTCTTCAGCTTTTTCAGCAACTTTTATGCTTAGTTCCATGTTTTTGCCTATACCTCTTTGGGCACTTTTACAAATGGCAATTATCCTTTCATTTTTATCGGTAATTGTATCATGTATTGCAATTACAGAATCAGCTTGTTGAGATAACTGAGCTGAGGTAGTAAAAAGTATAAAAAAGAAGGCTGTAAAAAATCCAATTTTTAAGGTATAGTTATTCTGCATAAGGTATTTTCTTTCATTTTTTACGAATATAATACTTTATCTAAAACAAAAAAAAGTGCTAAAAAAGTAATTCTAAAGGATTATACATAAATATTTAATTATCAGTATTTTAGGTTGTTTTTGTCATCCGTAAGGATTACAAAAATCATCCTAAAGGATGACATTGAAAGCTGGAAAATGCTCCATTTTTGTACCATCAAAACTATTACAATGAGAGCAATTAAATTAACAGCAAGAGAAAGTGAGATTTATCAATTAATCCTTTTAGGAAAATCGAATAAAACAATAGGAGATGAACTTTTTATAAGCATTAATACGGTAAAAACGCATGTAGCTAAAATTCTTAAAAAAAGAGCTGCAAATAATAGAATAGAATTAATAACTAATAAATAAAACTAAAAATTATGAGAAAAATTAAAATACTTTTAACCTTAATTATAGGAGGTTTTGGATTCGGATTAACAGCACAAAATGTTACAATACCAGATGCTAATTTCAAAGCTTATTTAGTAGGTAATGCAGCTATTAATACTAATAGTGATACAGAAATACAAGTTTCTGAAGCTGCAGCATATAGCGGAACTATTTATTGTATCGGTTTAGGAATTTCAGATCTTACAGGAATTGAAGCTTTTACATCTTTGGCTAGTTTAAATTGTGCTAATAACAATATAAGCAATTTGGATGTTAGCAGTAATACCTCGTTAAATTATTTGTTTTGTACAGCTAATAATTTAAGTGTTATAGATGTTAGCAGTAACTTAGCATTAACTCACTTACACTGTGCCTTAAATAATTTAACAGTTTTAGATGTAAGTAATAACTCCGCTTTAATTAGTTTACAATGTGATAGAAACAGTTTAACAGAATTAGATGTGAGTACTAATACTGCTTTAACTGAGGTTTGGTCTTTTTCTAATAATTTAAGTAGCTTAAATGTTGCAAACGGAAATAATACGAATATTACTCCGTATGGTTTTGATGCAACTAATAACCCTAATTTAAGTTGTATTAAGGTTGATGATGCTGCTTATAGTACTACAAACTGGGCAAACATTGATGCTCAAACAAGTTTTAGTGAAACTGTTTGTTGTGCTGTTACGATACCCGATGCAAATTTTAAAGCCTATTTAGTAGGTAATTCAGCTATTAATACAGATGCTGACACCGAGATTAGTTGCGCAGAGGCAGTTGCTTATAATGGAGCTATTAATTGTAATGGTTTAAACATCTCAGACTTAACAGGTATTGAGGCTTTTACTGCTTTAACTGTTTTAAATTGCCAAACAAATAATTTAACCAGTTTAGATGTAAGCAATAATACGGCTTTAACTGATCTAAACACATCTTCAAATAGTATAGGAAGTTTAGATGTGAGTAGTAATACCGCTTTGATTAACTTAAGCTGTCAATCAAATGGTTTAGATACTATAGATGTTAGCAACAATACAGATTTAGTTTTTTTTTACTGTAACAATAACAACTTAGAAAATTTAGATGTTAGCAATAATACAGATATAACTAGATTGTATTGTTACTCTAACGCTTTAAGTACTTTAGATGTAACTAACAATATTAATTTAATACGCTTATGGTGTCATACAAATAGTTTAACAAGTTTAGATCTTAGTAATGCTTCTGCTTTAGATAGGTTTTATTGTTATTCAAATAGTTTAACCAGCTTAAATGTTGCAAATGGAAACAATAGCAATATGAGTGGGGCTAATTTTATAGCTTCAGCTAATCCTAACTTAAATTGTATTATTGTTGATGATGCTGCATATAGTAATGCAAGTTGGTCAAATATTGATCCTCAAACAAGCTTTAGTGAAACATCTTGTTGTCTTGTTAATATACCAGATGCCAATTTTAAAGCTTATTTAGTAGGTAATGGGGCTATTAATACAGATGCTGACACCGAGATTAGTTGCGCAGAGGCAGTTGCTTATAATGGAGCTATTAATTGTAATGGTTTAAACATCTCAGACTTAACAGGTATTGAGGCTTTTACTGCTTTAACTGTTTTAAATTGCCAAACAAATAATTTAACCAGTTTAGATGTAAGCAATAATACGGCTTTAACTGATCTAAACACATCTTCAAATAGTATAGGAAGTTTAGATGTGAGTAGTAATACCGCTTTGATTAACTTAAGCTGTCAATCAAATGGTTTAGATACTATAGATGTTAGCAACAATACAGATTTAGTTTTTTTTTACTGTAACAATAACAACTTAGAAAATTTAGATGTTAGCAATAATACAGATATAACTAGATTGTATTGTTACTCTAACGCTTTAAGTACTTTAGATGTAACTAACAATATTAATTTAATACGCTTATGGTGTCATACAAATAGTTTAACAAGTTTAGATCTTAGTAATGCTTCTGCTTTAGATAGGTTTTATTGTTATTCAAATAGTTTAACCAGCTTAAATGTTGCAAATGGAAACAATAGCAATATGAGTGGGGCTAATTTTATAGCTTCAGCTAATCCTAACTTAAATTGTATTATTGTTGATGATGCTGCATATAGTAATGCAAGTTGGTCAAATATTGATCCTCAAACAAGCTTTAGTGAAACATCTTGTTGTCTTGTTAATATACCAGATGCCAATTTTAAAGCTTATTTAGTAGGTAATGGGGCTATTAATACCGATTCGGATTCGGAAATTAGTTGTTCTGAAGCTGCTTCTTTTACAGGGTTAATAGATTGTAGTAACTTAACTATTTCTGACCTTACAGGGATAGAATCTTTTACAGATTTAACTGAGTTAAGATGTTTTTCAAATAATTTAGATAGTTTGGATGTAAGTAACAATACAGCTTTAATTGATTTACGTTGTAATAATAATAATTTAGATAGTTTAGATGTAAGTAATAATACTGACTTAGAACTACTTTTATGTCACTCAAACAATTTAAACAGTTTAGATGTTAGTAGTAATATTAGTTTGGTAGAGTTCTTTTGCTCAGGAAATAACTTAACTAGTTTAGATGTAAGTAACAATACAGCTTTAACGGGTTTACAGTGTGTATCTAATAATTTAACGAGTATAGATGTAAGTAATAATACCGCATTAATTGACTTCCGTTGTTATGGTAATGATTTAACCAGTTTAGATGTAAGTAACAATACTAATTTAACACTTTTGCAATGTGCTTTAAATAATTTAAGCAGTTTAGATGTAAGTAATAATACCGTTTTAATTCAATTATGGTGTCAATCAAATAATTTAACCAATTTAAATGTTGCAAATGGAAACAATAGCAATATGAGTGGATTAAATTTTATTACTACTTCTAATCCTAACTTAAATTGTGTTATTGTTGATGATGTTGCATATAGTAATGCAAACTGGACAAGTATTGATGCCGGCACAAATTTTACTGCAGGAGCATTACCAGTTGTAGAAGCAGGAATGAGCCAAACAGTATGTGATGGAGAAATGGTAACCTTATCAGGAAGTGGTGTATTATCTTATCAATGGGATAATGGAGTTACAGATAATATTTCTTTTGCAGCATCTTTAGGAACAACTACTTATACTGTAATAGGAACCAATGCTGATGGTTGTACGGATACAGATACTGTAGATGTAATTGCTAACCCACTACCAGACAATACAACCAGTACATCAGGATTTACCATTACAGCAAATCAAACAGGTGCTGCTTACCAGTGGATAGATTGTAATAATGGAAATAGCTTTATTAGCGGAGAAATTAGCGCAAGTTATACGGCAACTTCTAATGGCGATTATGCAGTAATTGTAACTAATAATAATTGTTCGGATACTTCAGCTTGTGTAAATGTGGCAACAGTTGGATTAAGTGAAACAGTTATTGAAAATAAGGTTAGTATTTACCCAAATCCAATAAAAGATGTTGTAACAGTTCAGTTGGGTAATTTAAAAGATGTCTCTCTTGTTGTTTATTCTCTTACTGGAGAAATCGTTTATCAAGCAACAAATATTAACACCACAACACATCAATTTGAATTGAATAGTGCTGCAGGATTTTATATGTTAAGCGTAATTGCTAACGGATCATCAAAACAATATAAATTAATAAAAGAGTAAAAAAAATAACTGGAGCCGCATTAGTGCGGCTTCAGTTTTAAAAAAATAATAAACTATGAAAATAATATCATCAATAATACTTTTAGTATTAGCAAGTACCTCTTTTGGTCAAATTAAGTTTTACACTGATAATGGAGCAAAAGAAACAAAAGCAATAGATTGTTCTGTAGATAATCTTAAACTAATAGTGACCATTCCTGAGTTAGCTAAAAACCATGAATCTATAATAATACAGTATGAATCAAGCCCAGAAATAGGAGATAGTTGGAATGATTATTATTGGAAAAAAGAATTTAATAATGAGTTTCTTAAAGGAAAAAAGAAATTAGATTTTTGGCTTAAAAAGCCAGGGGTAAAAACTGGAGATTTTTGTTATGGAGATGATTGTAATCAACTTTTTAAAGCAAAAAATCATTACGCTAGAAGCTATGTTACTCAACCATTAAGAGTTCAAATTTATGGTAAAGATTTTGCTAAAATGGTATGGGAAAATGGAGAACAAGTAAAGTCGTATAAATTTACTCTAATTGAATCCTCAGATCTTGAAATAAATTATGGGCCTATCATAACAGCAGTTAAATCTAAAGATAATTTATTTCAGTTAGACAAGTTTAAGCGAGCTGATGGTTATGCAGAAATTTTCTCAAATAATAATGAAAACTATATGACCTCAAAGCTTTTAAGAGATGGAAAAGAGGGGATTAGTTTTATTATTAAAGAAATTGAAGTTGGAGAGTCTTCAACAGAAGTAGTAGATATGTCTGGTGGAGGCGGAAGTTCATCCTCAAAGTCTTCAGGGCCAGTGGAAGATATTAAAATGGGAATAGAGCGGGCTTTGTTTTTAGTAGTTAACGAAAGAACAAAAAGATATATTCCTAAACCTACCACCTTGTATGTTAATGGTCTTATATCTTCATCTGTTTATGAGCCAATGTTAAAAAAGAAAGGAAGCGTATCTAGCTACAGTAAAGAAGCCAAGAGGTTTGATAAACGAGCTGATTTTATTGATTGGAAAAAAGGAACGCTAGGAAACTTTGAAGGGCAAGTTTTAGAAATTCCTGTGTATAAAATGTCTCAAGTTAAAATGAAAGACAAAGCATACAGGCTAAAAGAAGAGGAAAAAGGCAAAACACAAACACTTAAGATTTTTATTGGAGAATCTAAAGGAAAAGTATTTGTTGCTACCTTAACTGCTATTGGTGTAGAAAAACTTAATGAAGAAGAAATTAGCTTTTGGAACCATATTGAAAAGACATTAAAAATAAATTAAACAATCCAAATTAATAAAAGAGTAAAAAAAATAACTGGAGCTGCATTAGTACGGCTCCAGTTTTAAATTTATTACTATAAATACATTCAGAAAAATGTAAGTTTTAGGATAAATACAATTCCGCTTATAGCAGCAACAGTAAGAAATAGAGTGATTATTAATTTGTAAATGTGGGTTTTGCTTTCTTTCTCTTTATTTTCTTTTAACTTTTTTAGTAAAAGATCTTTTTCTTTTGGTGTCATTTCTTTAGAGGAAATTGGCTTTCCTTTTTTATAATTATTTAAATTTTGAGAAAATGGGATGTGTTTATTTTTTCTTCGACTATTATTTTTCATCGAAGAAATCATTGCAGCTATGGAACCTCCAGCACTCATGTTATGATTTTACGCAAATAATCAAAATAGGTTTATTGTTATTGTCGGTTGTTGCAAAAATGTAGTGTTTTCCACCATCTTTAAGTTTGAGTTTCTTTTTGGTTTGTTCAACACTATCTTTAAAATTTCTGCAACTTACATTGGCTTTTTTTATGCCTAATTTTTTAAAATCTTTGGTAGAGTAAGGAATTGTTGTCTCAATTTTAAATGTCCTCCCAGGAAAGTTTTCAATTAAGTTTTCTGAAGTATAAAGATGAGAATTTGGAGCAATTTTATCGACATCAAATTGATTACAAATACTATTAAAAGCACCCGCTTTTAAAATTGACGCGTTGGTTTCGTAAAGATAGCTTTTAGCTTGGGTATAGTTGGCAAAAGCCTCAGCTTCTTTTGTGTAATTAAAAGAATATTCTTGGTTTATTTTAGAAAGATTTACAGTGTTTATTTCAGGAAGTGAACTAAAGTCTTTTTCCAATAGATAAAGTACTTCTTTACAATCATTATCAACAGAAATAACCCAAATTTTAGATACAAATTTTAAATCTTTAATACTTTGTTTAATGTCTAAAAGAGGAGCAGTTTTAACTAAAATATGGTTGGTTATTTTAAAAATTTCTGGAGCTAAATCAATAATGTTAGGAACACATTCATCCAATTTAAAAACACGCTGGTTTTCGTTTCTTCTGCTCGGATCTATGTAAACAATATCCGCTTTTAAGCTTGTGGTTTTAATAAACTCTTCGGCAGTAGAATTGATGGTTTCAATAGTGTTAGCTTTTAAAAGTTTAAAGTTGTTTTTTGCTATTTTAGACAGTGTAGCATTTTGCTCAATATGGGTAACTTTTTTAAATGTTTTAGAAAAGTAAAAACAGTCAATTCCGAAACCACCGGTTAGGTCTATAAGATGAAATTCCGGATCAAGTCCGGAATGACGGATAATTGAACTTTTGTAAACCCCTGTTTTTTCTGAGGAACATTGCTCCATTGAGAGTTTAGAAGGGTAAACAATGTTAGGTGTGTTGTAAAATTCAGGAAGCTTGTTCTTGGCTTTTTGGATGCCATTAATTTGTGCTAAAATAAATTCTTTATCTAAATCAGTTTTACTGAGTTGTAAGGCAATTTCAGGAAGCGATTTGTTTTTGTTTTGTGCTATGAATTCAAGCTCATTCATCTACTCACTAAAAGAATATTGAATAATATTAGCTCCCATTTGTAATGCTTTTTTTCTGTTTTCTTCAGAGTTGTTATGCACTTCTTGGTCTTCCCAACCATCTCCTAAATCGCATTCAAAATCATAAAAACAAACCAATCTACCTTCATAAATTAATCCAAACCCTTGTGGCGGTTTTTCATCATGTTGATGTATTTTTGGTAAACCATTGTTAAAATTATATTGCTGATGGTAAATAGGATGGGAGTAAGGAATTTCTACAAATTCTAATTCTGGAAACACTTTTTTCATTTGTGGTCTTAAAAACTTATCCATCCCGTAATTGTCTGAAATGTGCAAAAAGCCACCACCAATTAAATAGTTTCTTAAGTTTTCGGCTTCATCACCATTAAAAAGAATGTTACCATGTCCTGTTATATGTACAAAAGGGTAATTAAATAGTTCTGAACTACCAACATCTACAATGGCTTGCTCTTTATTAATGTTTGTTTTTAAATTTTTGTTGCAAAAAGTAATTAGGTTGGGTAAAGAGGTTTCTAAATTGGCATACCAATCGCCACCACCATTGTACTTTAATAAGGCAATTTGGTAGCTAGGGGTTTGTGCAAAAATGTTGAGTGATGTTGTAATTAATAAGAATAGAAAAAATCTCCCTAGCCCTCTTTTAAAAGAGGGAATTGATTCTGATAATATGTAATTTATTTTATTCATTTATTAAATTAAAAGTGGTGCAAGCAACAACTCCTGCAGTTTCGGTTCTTAACCTGCTTTCGCCAAAAGTTATGGGTTCAAAACCTTTGCTTAGTGCTAAAGTAACTTCTTGTTCGCTAAAATCTCCTTCTGGACCAATTAAGATTAAAGCTGCTTCCCCTTTTTGGTAAATAGCCTTAAAGTGTTGTTGTTCATTTTTATAACAATGTGCAATGTACTTTTTTCCAGTAAAGTTGGTGTTAATTAGAGCTTTAAAATTTGTTAAATCGTTAACAATGGGTAGTGTTGCTTTTAAAGATTGTTTCATTGCCGAAATTGCTGTTTTTTCGAAACGTTCTTGTTTAATGTTTTTTCGCTCAGAATGTTTGCAAAGGATAGGTGTAATTTCTGATATTCCTATTTCGGTACACTTTTCAATAAACCACTCTGTTCGGTCATTATTTTTTGTGGGAGCAATAGCAATGTGTAAAAGCGGTTTATTGCTTTCTTCCTTTATAATGCGTGTAATTTCTACCTTACATTTTTTAGGGGTGTCATCTGTAATAGTGGCTTCATAAAAAGTGCCTTTACCATCAATTAAAGTAAGGGTGTTATTTGCTTTTAATCGCAATACACGAATAGCGTGTTTAGATTCACTTTCGCTTAAGGTAAAGGTTTTTTCGTTTTCTATTTCAGGGGTGTAAAATAATTTCATAATCGGTTTGGTAAACAAAAATAGAAATAAAAAAAGGAGTTGAAAAGCTCAACTCCTTTAACAACGATTAATTTTTTTTAATGAATGTCTATATCAAAAGCCATTCTTGCCATAACTCCCGATTGTTGAGTTACATTTTGTAGTTTTTTGTAATATTTTTGTTCATTTCCTAAAGCATTGTTTAAGATTCTAGCTTCAATGTTCAAAGATAATTCTTCCATTAATTCTTCAAAAGGATCTTTAAGTTTTGGGTAGCTTACCATTTCGTAGTCATCTAATTTAGCATGTTCTTTTGCAATTTCAATTGCTCTATCCATTCCTCCAATCTCATCTACTAAACCAATATTTAAAGCATCTTTACCCATCCAAACTCTTCCTTGTCCAATAGCATCAACTTCTTCTTTGGTCATTCCTCTACCTTCAGCTACTTTGGTAATAAAGTCATCATAAATTTTTTCTACACCAATTTGTATAATGTCTTTTTCTTCGCCTGTTAAAGGTTTAAAAACAGACATTAATCCAGCGTGTTTGTTGGTTTGAGCTCTATCAAAAGTAATTCCTAATTTATTGTTCATTAAACCTTTAGCGTTAGGTAT
Source organism: Vicingaceae bacterium (assembly GCA_049608005.1). Lineage (GTDB taxonomy): Bacteria > Bacteroidota > Bacteroidia > Flavobacteriales_E > Vicingaceae. The sequence continues at coordinate 15,665 of JBMYXB010000016.1, read as the reverse complement.
AACTCCAAAAACTCCAATAGATCCTGTAATGGTTTTTTCATCAGCAACAATTTTATCAGCAGCACAAGCAATGTAATAACCTCCACTTGCAGCAACATTACCCATAGAAACAATAACTGGTTTTGCTTTTTTAGCCAATACAACTTCTCTCCACATAACATCAGATGCTAAAGCACTTCCTCCTGGAGAATTTACTCTTAAAACAATGGCTTTTATGTTACTATCTAACCTTGCTTCTCTAATTGCTTTAGAAATTGTTTCAGAACCCATAGATCCATTTTGGCTTTTACCACTATTAATTTCTCCAGCTGCATAAACTACTGCAATTTGATTGTGAGCTTTTTTACCTTTTTTCTTTTTAATAGTTTTTGCATATTTTGCTAAACTAATAGCGTTAATTTCATCATCATTTTCAATGTCTAATCTTTTTCTAAGTTCAGCTAAAAGTTCATCTTTATAATACAACTCATCAACTAAACCTTCTTTTTTAGCAATTTTTGCATTTTGTATGGTCATGTTGTCTGCTAATTCATTTAGCTTATCAACACTAATCCCTCTGCTTTTAGCTACTTTTTTAGTCATGCTATTCCACGCTGTATTTAATAAAAGTTGCATTTGCTCTCTGTTGGCATCGCTCATTTTTTCTAGCATAAAAGGTTCTACAGCACTTTTAAATTTACCATGACGAATAATTTGCATTTCAACATCTAATTTTTCTAACGCATTTTTGAAAAACATAAGTTCAGTAGCTAAACCTCTGTGTTCAACAATTCCGGCAGGGTTTACATAAATTTTATCCGCTGCTGAAGCAATGTAATAAGATCCTTGTGTATAAACTTCTGAATAACTAACTATCCATTTTTTTGATGTTTTAAAATCTATAAGAGCTGCTCTTAATTCTTCCAAGGTTGCCATTCCTGCAGGTATAAATGATAAATCTAAATAAATCCCTTTTATCTTATCATCTGTTTTTGCTTTTTCAATAGCTCTTAACATTTTATCTAAGCCAACACCATTTTTTGATTCCATAGTGTTAAGATCAAAATTTTCGAACGGGTTTTCTGATGTTCTATCTGTTATTGGTTTGTTTAATTTTAATTGTAGGATAGAGTTCTTTTCAACTTTAGCAATTTTATTTGTTTTGCCTTCGGTAGCTTCAGAAATTACGCCTCCTAACATGGCAAAAAAGATAAACATACATAAGATACTTGCTATCATTATGGTAATAAAAGTGCCAATCATACTGGCAAACATGAATTTGAAAAATTGTTTCATTGAAAAAATAATTAGTTAATTTATAAATTCAAAAATAGGATTGATTAAATAGAATTGAATTACATAATACATCAATGGTAGCAGAAATGGATAAACGGAAAAATAAAGTTATTTTATCATTAGGGGGTAATGTTGGTGATGTTATTAAAACATTGCAAGAAGCAATAATTATAATAAATAATGAAATAGGCAAAGTAAAAAATGTTTCTCCTGTATATCAAACAAAAGCTTGGGGAGTAGAAAATCAGCCTGACTTTTTAAACATTACATTAGTGTTAAATACAAGTTTATTACCCCAAAGAGTTATTGAAAAATGCTTACAAATAGAAAATAACTTAGGAAGGGTAAGAAGTAAAAAGTGGTTTGAACGAACAATTGATATTGATATTCTTTTTTATAATGAAAGTGTTATTAATAGTGAAAATTTAACAGTGCCACACCCTTATATTGCAGAACGGAATTTTGTGCTTTATCCTTTAGCAGATATTTTACCCAATTTTAAACACCCTGTATTATTAAAAACGATAAAAACCTTAAAAAAAGAATGTTCAGATCAGCTAAAAGTGCATAAATGTTTGGATAAATTACTTATTATATGATTAAATGGTTTTTTAATGTAAAAAGTAATGATTAACATTGCAGTTAAAATAAAACTAAAATAGTTTTTTAAAGATTAACCTTTATCAAGATGAAAAATCGAAATTTAAAAGTATTATCGTTAGTTGCAACAGCTGCAATTATTTTAACGGCATGTAACCCGTTAAGTAAAATGGTAAAAAGACAAGGCGAAGTTAATTATGAATTAACACCTAATCCGTTAGAAATGCATAGTGATTCTATTGCTATTTCACTAACAGGAAGTTTTCCTGAAAAGTATTTTAATAAAAAAGTATCTGCTACAGTTACTCCAGTTTTAATATATGGAGAAAACTCAGAATCATTTGAACCTTTAAAATTAAAAGGAGAAGTTTCTGAAGCTGAAGGAACAACAATAAATTTTGAAAAAGGAGGAAGCTTTTCTCACTCAGTAGCAATTCCTTATAAAGAGGGGATGCACGATGCAATTTTAGAATTAAGAGTTGTAGGTGAGTACAAAGGAAATACTAAAGATTTAGAGCCGAGAAAAGTTGCTGATGGAACAATTATTACTCCTAAACTGGTAATGCCTTCTGATAAAGCAATTGTTGGAGCTGATAAATTTGAAAAATTTACTTTAGTTGATAACAATGTAGAAGTTCATTATTTAGTAAACAACTCTACTGTTAGAGGTTCTGAAATGAATGATACTGATATTAAAGATTTAAAATCTAAATTAAAAGGATGGAACGAAGATGTTAAAATGGAATTTAACGGTTTATCTATTAGTGCTTATGCTTCTCCAGAAGGAGAATTAAGTAAAAATGAAAATTTAGCGAATGAAAGAGCTGCTTCTGCTGCAAAATCTATCGAGTCTTTATTAAAAAGAGCTAAAGTTGAAATTCCTGAAGGATTTTCTACACCAGTAGGTAAAGGTGAAGATTGGACAGGATTTAAATCTAAAATGCAAGCATCTGATATTGCTGATAAAGAATTAATCATAAGAGTTTTAGAAACTTATACAGATGGAACAAAGAGAGAAGAAGAGATTAAAAATTTAGCAGCAACTTATACTCAAGTAGCTAAAAAAGTGTTACCGCAATTAAGAAGGTCTCAAGCTAACTTAGTAATGAAGCACCATAACTTAACAGATGATGAAATTAAAACTTTAGTAGATACTAAAATTGATTCTTTAGATGTTGAGCAAATGTTATACGCTGCAACTTTATATGATGATGTTGCTAAAAAAGAATCTATTTACAAAAGTGTTTCTTCTATCCATTCTGCTGACTGGAGAGGGCCAAACAATGTTGGAATGATTTACGTTTCTCAAAATAAATTAGCTGATGCAAAAGCTGAGTTTGAAAAAGCAAACGGTATTTCTCCAAACAATCCAGTTGTACAAAACAATTTAGGTGTAATTGCAAGATTAAATGGCGATTTAGATGCTGCAATGGAGTTTTACAACAATGCTTCAGGAGCTGGTAAAGAAGTTGCTCAAAACAAAGGAATCATAAACATTATTCAAGGAGATTATGCTGATGCAGCATCTAACTACTCTGGAGTTAATTCATTTAATTCGGCTTTAGCTAAAATGTTAAATGGTGATAACTCAATTGGAACTGTAATTGATGGTTCTGATGATAAAGAAGAAGCTTTATCATACTATTTAAAAGCAATTGCTGGTGCAAGAGCTGGAGATAATGATATGATGATAAATAACTTAAAAACGGCAACTTCTAAAGATGCTTCATTAAAAGCAAAAGCAAAAACAGATGCTGAATTTATTAAATCTAGAGAAAATGCTGATTTTCAATCGGCAGTAAACTAAAAAGATTGTTATAAAAATTATTTTAAAAGACTCTCGAATATTATTCGTGAGTCTTTTTTGTTTAAATCAAAAAGAAATGAAAAAAATATTATACATGACTTTATTGTTTGCAGTAGTAGTTTTAATTGGCTGTGCTAAAAATGAAGAGTGCGTATGTGATAATACATCTAATATTACAGAAGAAGAGGCTAAAGATTACAATGCCTCTTTAAATGATGTGTGTGATCTAGCAAAAGTTTCTGACCCTACTTGTTCAATAAGGTAAATTAGGGGGGGGATAAATGCCTTATTTTTGTGCTGATATTATATTATATTAAAAAAAAGGTTTATCTTGCACCTATATTAATAACAAAATAAAAATTATTATGAAAAAAGTTTTATTATTTGCAGTTGTTTTAGGTGGTTTAGCATTTACTTCTTGCAGTAAAGATGAAGAGTGTGTTTTAGCTGATGGATCTACATACGAAACTACTGGTGGTACAATCATTAGTGAAGCAGACCAATGTACACTTGTTGGTGGAACAATGAAGTAAAATAAGTTTTACTTATTATAAAAAGCCACTCTCTTTTTAGAGAATGGCTTTTTTTATGTTTAAGCTTTTTTAATTTATTTTAAAGAAAATTTTTATAATGTTAATAGTTAACCATTTCATACGTATTTTAATAGGAGTTTTCTTTGTATTGTCAGGAATAACAAAGCTGTACCCCATAGAACCATTTGAAATTATTTTTGTTGATTTAGGAATTTCTAATTTTTTTATTGCTCCTTTTATTGCACGCTTTATAATTGTTTTCGAAATATTTTTAGGGCTCTGTATTGTTTTTGATTGTTGGTTTAAAGATATTATTTATAAACTTGTATGGGCATCTTTAGTTGTTTTTACTATTTATCTTGTTTATTTATTAATTACAGAAGGCAATGCGGTGGATTGTGGTTGCTTTGGTAGTTTTTTAACATTAAACCCTATTCAATCAATCATTAAAAACTTAGGTTTACTAATAGTATTGCTTTTTGTTAAAAGAAGGTATCATCAAGAAGGTGTTTTTCTTTACACACCTTTACTGTTTCTGTCTATAGCAATTGCAACTACATTTTCGTTAAACCCAATAGGTTTACATAATTTGCAAGGAATTGAAGTAAACCAAAAAATAGATTATTCTAATTTGCCAAAAACTTATATTGGAAATAAAAAGGAAAATTTCTCTGAAGGGAAAAAAATAGTTGCTTTTTTTAGCAGCACTTGTTCTCATTGCTTAAATGCTTCAAGAATATTTACATCAGTGGGGAAAAATAAAGAAATAAATAATCTTTATTATGTGATAGGAGCAAAAACTGAAAAAAGTTTGAATAGTTTTTTGGAGCAATCAAATTCTAATTACCCTATTATTTGGATTAATGATGATACGTTTTTTAAATACAGTGGAGGGAGGTTGCCTGCAATCGTATATTTAGATAATGGAGTGATTAAAAAGAAATGGTTTGGAGATTTATTTGATGTAGAAGAGGTTAAACAGTATTTGAATTAAAAAGCAGCAGCTATTTTACTAAGTTAAGCTATGCTTGATGTTATATCTAACATCTTTTAGGTAGTAAGAAAAAGTCCAAAAATATTTTAACTTATAAATTGATGCAAGACACATTAAAATAATATTTTATTTAATTTTACTCTAAATTATAAGAAATTAATGATGAAAAGACCAATAATTGTTTTAAGCGTTTTACTTACAAGTTTTATTTACTCAGGATGTTCTAAAGATAAGGATTGTGTGTGCGTTACTACAAATACAGAAGATGGGGTTGTAGTAAGTTCTTCAACTACTACTCATTCATTAGATTCTGATATTCCAGGGCCTTTAGGAATCTTAGATAGCGAAGATTGTGATGATGGAGATTCTTATAGTTCAAATAGTACAAATTATGGTGCAAGCTACATTTATGAAACTGAGTGCGAATTAGAGTAGAACTCGGTTATTCACCTTATTAAAAAGCTCCCAGATAACAATACCTGCACTTACCGAAATATTTAAAGAGTGCTTTGTGCCATGTTGTGGAATTTCAATAACAACATCACTTAAGTCAATAGCAGTTTGTTCAACACCTTTAACTTCGTTGCCAAAAATAACAGCTAATTTTTCTTTTTTTGATAAACTAAATTCGTTGAGCATTACACTGTTTTCGGCTTGCTCTATAGCGGCTATTTTATAGTTGTTATCTTTTAATTGCTTAAGAGCTTCGGTCGTAGATTCAAAATATTGCCAACGAACAGAATCTGTAGCACCTAAGGCTGTTTTTTGTATTTCTCTGTGTGGAGGTTGTGCTGTTATTCCGCATAAGTAAACCGCTTCAATTAAAAAAGCATCAGCACTTCTAAAAACAGAACCAATATTGTTTAAACTTCTAATATTATCTAAAACAATAATTATTGGAGTTTTTGCCGTGGCTTTAAACTCATCAATAGTAATTCTATTAAGCTCTTCGTTTTTTAATTTTCTGTGCATCTGAGGATTGATTATTTTTTTATTGAATATTGATTATTCTCAACTTAGTTATTCAATATTTCAAAACTAATAATTTTCAGTATCCTATTAACAACTTTGCACTTTCTGTTTATAACTAAGTACTTTGATTTTGGCTTATTTTTATCCATTCAGCTATGTTTGTAAAGTACTTAATAGTCATTATTCAATAACAAATAATCAATAGAAAGTTGGCAAAATCAAAAGATAAAGAAACCCCTTTAATGAAGCAATACAATAGCATTAAGGCGAAATATCCTGATGCAATGTTATTGTTTAGAGTGGGCGATTTTTACGAAACTTTTGGTCAGGATGCCATTAAGGCAGCCAATATTTTAGGGATTACTTTAACTGCTAGAAATAATGGTGGTTCTAAATTAGAGTTGGCTGGTTTTCCGCACCATTCATTAAATACTTATTTACCTAAATTGGTTCGTTCTGGGTTACGTGTAGCTATTTGCGATCAGCTAGAAGCTTCAAGTAAAGAGAAAAAAATTGTAAAACGTGGGGTTACTGAATTGGTTACTCCTGGAGTTACATTAAACGATCAAATACTAGATCACAAAGCCAATAATTTTTTAGCAGCCATTCATTTCGATAAGAAAAAAAGTGGCGTAGCTTTTTTAGATGTTTCTACCGGAGAGTTTTTAGTTGGCGAAGGAAGTTTAGAATACATTGATAAATTATTATCGGGTTTTAAGCCTACCGAAGTTTTATTTCAACGCAACAAACAAAAACAGTTTGTAGAAAATTTTGGAGATCAGTTTTATACTTTTTGTTTAGATGATTGGGCTTTTACCGAAGATTTTGGAAATGATATTTTAAATAAACAATTTGAAACAAGCAGCTTAAAAGGTTTCGGAATAGAAGATTTAAGCTCGGCTATTTGTGCCGCTGGTGCAGCCTTACATTATTTATCAGACACCCAACATAATAAAACCAAACACATTACTTCGGTTGCCAGAATTGAAGAAGACAGGTATGTTTGGTTGGACAGATTTACCATCAGAAATTTAGAATTAATTTATTCTCCGCATGAAAATGCAACCACCTTAATTGATGTGTTAGATCATACCATTTCTCCAATGGGTTCTCGTTTATTAAAAAGATGGGTAGCGTTGCCATTAAAAGATATTCAACCTATAAACGACAGGTTGGATGCGGTTAGTGAGTTTACAGGAAATGAAGAGCTGTCAGCAAAAATTTCATCCAATATTAATGAGATAGGAGATTTAGAACGTTTGATTTCTAAGGTTGCTACTGCAAGAATAAATCCACGAGAAGTTGTTCAATTAAAAAGAGCGTTAACAGTTATTGATCCAATAAAAAAGTTGTGTTTAACAACTAAAAATGAAGCGTTAAATAAAATTGGAGAGCGTTTAAATCCTTGTGAGTTAATTAAAGATAAGATTGATAGGGTTGTTCAGGAAGATCCTCCGGTAGCGGTACAAAAAGGAAATGTGGTTAACAATGGTGTTTCTAAAGAGTTAGATGAATTGCGTTTAATTTTAAATTCTGGTAAAGATGCGTTGGTTCAAATACAAGAGCGAGAAATTGAAAATACTGGAATTCCTAGTTTAAAAATTGGATTTAATAATGTGTTTGGCTATTACATTGAAGTAAGAAACACACATAAAGATAAAGTGCCAGAAAATTGGCATAGAAAACAAACTCTTACGCAAGCCGAAAGATATATTACGGAAGAGTTAAAAGAGTACGAATCTAAAATTTTAGGAGCTGATGAAAAAATACTCCATTTAGAAACCCAGCTGTTTAATGATTTGGTTTTAGAGTTGGCAGATTATATTGTTCCAATACAATTAAATGCCGCTTTAATAGCTCAGTTAGATTGTTTGTTGTCTTTTGCAACTTTAGCAAACGCACACCATTATACGAGACCAGTAATTAACGATTCTAAAATTATTGACATTAAAGATGGAAGACATCCGGTAATTGAGCAACAGTTAAAAATTGGTGATGAATATGTTGCTAATGATGTTTATTTGGATGATACAACTCAACAAATAATAATGATTACTGGGCCTAATATGAGTGGTAAATCTGCTTTGTTAAGGCAAACAGCTTTAATTACTTTGTTGGCTCAAATTGGTTGTTTTGTTCCTGCTAAAAGTGCTCAAATTGGAGTGGTAGATAAGATATTTACTAGGGTAGGAGCTTCTGATAATATTTCGCAAGGCGAATCTACTTTTATGGTAGAGATGAACGAAACTGCAAGTATTTTAAATAATTTATCTGATAGGAGTTTAATATTATTGGATGAAATTGGTAGAGGAACAAGTACCTATGATGGTATTTCTATAGCTTGGAGTATTGCCGAATATTTGCACGAGCATCCTACCGCAAAAGCCAAAACATTGTTTGCGACTCATTATCATGAGTTAAACGATATGACCAATAGCTTTAAGCGTATTAAAAACTACAATGTTTCGGTTAAAGAAATTAAAAACAAAATTATCTTTTTAAGAAAATTAGTACAAGGCGGAAGTAACCATAGTTTTGGGATACATGTTGCTAAAATGGCTGGCATGCCTAATAAAATGATAAACCGTGCCAATGAAGTTTTAAAGCAATTAGAAAACTCTCATGTGGGTAATGGCTCTGCCAAAAAAGTAAAAACAGCAATTGATGTAGATGATATGCAATTGAGTTTTTTCCAATTAGATGATCCAGTTTTAGAGCAGATAAAAGAAGAACTCATTCATATTGATATTAATACTTTAACCCCTGTTGAAGCATTAATGAAACTCAATGAAATTAAGAAAAGTGTAGGGGGTTAGTGAGTTGATTTTTGTTTCAGATTTCTACTCAAAAAGTGTAAACGATGTTTCTATTACTTCGTAAAGGATGTTTATATACCGTACCCTTAAATGGTTTACACTTATAGCCTTTATTTTTGTTGTGATTTTGTAGTCTTTCTGTCGTGGTTTTGTCCTAAAAACAATACAAATTGTATCGAATATGAGACAAAATGTGTTCGATATCGGAAAAAGTTTTATATTTTTGCATTGGAATTTAATCCTAACTCGAACTGTGGCGTTAATCGTCTGCGTTTCCTCGGAATAGAGTTAGGATTTATTTTTTCCATTAATTGATGGCCATATCTGGACACGCATTTCTCTACCAGAAATCTTCTTTCTTAAGTTTTTATCATCTTTACCAAGAACACTTCTATTCATTATTCCAGCGACATAATCAGCTAATTGGAGTAAGTTGTTAGAATGAGACTTCTGCATTTTTACTTTCTTAATAACCTTTCTATCATAATCATTCATACGATTCTTAAGATACTTCGATAAACTCTTTTTAAAATCTCTGTTACCGCTTTCATCAATTAAGACAATAGCATTATCCAATTTATCTTTAGCGTTTTCAAACACCAGCCCACAAACATATTTGTAAAAAGAATCTTTATTACCAATTAGATTCTGAGAGTATAATTCTCTCTTATTTAGAATAAAAGAATAGTAGAAAAATTCATACCGAACAACTGCCTTTAAAAATTCACCTCTAATTCGGTGTGAATTTTCTTTAAAGTGAAATTCCCAACTGTCTGACTTATCCAGTTCCTTTTTCAATAATTTAATCCTATTATCGCAAGCATTAGCTTCATCCATATCATTAAAAACCACTAATGAAACATTGAAGAATTCACTTGAACCTTTATCGAATTTAAAACCAGAATCTCCCGATTCATCTATGAATACTAACATAGAAACAAAGATAATCGTTATTGTAATTAGTAGTGTTTTCATTTTTCAGAAACTATTAACAATTGTTAAAGCTTATTTGTTCGAAAGGGTGCATTGTCATTAACTCTTCTTTCAATTCATCATAAGAATCTGTTTGGTATCTCGCTGCACTTGTTACATGCCTATGGCCAGCCCTTATTTTAGCTTCAATAATAATGATCTTCTTTTTTATAGGCTAAGAAATCATTCCTATATTTCTGTTTATAATTGTACAAGTGCACTACTTGTTTGTATTCTAGTTTTAACTTTCTTGAATTGGTTTTACGTTTACCAATCACAAATACAGTTCCTTCTTCAATTACCGTTTTTTAAGCAGAAAGTCAAGGTTTGTTATACCTTCATTCTGGCACTTGGGGATATGTTTTGAGTGGTAAAATCTTGTTGTAAATATTTGTAATAACCAGTTATGGCTATCATTGCAGCATTATCGGTACAATATTCAAACTTGGGTATAAATACGTTGTGGTTTTTACTAAAAGAAGCCAAGCGTTTTCTTAATTCAGAGTTGGCAGAAACACCGCCAGCAATAGCAATATCTTTAATGCCAGTTTCGGCAATGGCTTTTTTTAACTCTATCATTAAAATATCTACAATTGTTTTTTGTACCGAAGCACAAATATCGTTGAGGTTTTCTTTAATAAAATTAGGATTGGTTTTAATTTCTTTTTTCAAAAAATATAAAACAGAAGTTTTTAATCCGCTAAAGCTGTAGTTTAAACCAGGTACTTTAGGGTGTGTAAATTTAAATTTATTTGGGTTTCCAAGTTGTGCTTTTTTATCTAAAACAGGACCTCCAGGGTAGGGAAGACTTAACATTTTAGAAACTTTATCAAAAGCTTCTCCTGCAGCATCATCAATGGTTTCTCCTAAAACTTCCATTTTAAAGTAATCAGAAATTTTTACAATTTGTGTATGTCCACCACTAACGGTTAGGCATAAAAAAGGAAATTTAGGTTGGTTTTTTGTGCCATCTTTTTCTTCAATAAAATGAGCTAAAATATGTCCGTGCATGTGGTTGACCTCTATTAACGGAATGTTCATACCCAATGCAAAAGCTTTAGCAAAAGAGCTGCCCACTAAAAGCGATCCTAATAAGCCAGGGCCATTGGTAAAAGCAACAGCACTAATGTCTTTTTTAGAAATTCCGGCTTGTTTAATGGCTTCATTAACAACAGGTACAATGTTTTGCTGATGTGCTCTAGAAGCCAATTCTGGCACTACTCCTCCATAAGCTTCATGCACATCCTGATTGGCTACAACATTGGTAAGAATTTTGCCATCTTTTATAATAGCAGCAGATGTATCATCGCAAGAAGATTCGATACCTAAAATAATTACGGGAGATTGCTGCATTTAACTTAATTTTACCAGATTGGTTTGTTAAATAACAAAATTATTAAAAAAAGAAAGAAGATATTAATTGCATTACTATTGTTTCTGGTTATTATAACAGGAATCGGTTCGTTGTCAATATACAATTCATCTTTTCAAACCTTGTTGGTACAAAAATACCTTAACCATTTATCAAATAAATTAGATACAAAAATTACAGTAAAAAAGATAGAAGCTTCTTTGTTTAATACGCTGTATTTAAAAGATTTATATGTAGAAGATCTCCATCAAGATACCTTACTTTATGTAGCAGAATTAAAAGTTGATATTAAAGAATTTTCCATCAAAAAGAAAAGAGTTGTTTTAGATAATGTTGCATTAAATAATACTTTTTTTAACCTTCAAAAATATAAGGGAGAAAAGGTTAATAATTTAGATTTTATAATCAAGCATTTTGCGAGTTCCGATACCACAAAAAGCAATTGGTATTTTAAAATGAACAAGCTTAACCTAAGTAAAACGCACTTTAATTATGATAATAACAATTTTAAACCTTTAAAAGCAGGGGTAGATTATAAACACATTTCTATTACATATTTAGATTTAGCTTTAAGTAAAATTAATTTTGTTAATAAAGGAATTGACTGTAGTATAGATCGATTAAACTTTTTTGAAAAAAGCGGCTTTCAGGTAGATGAATTTACTGCAGAAGTTATTGTTTCTCCTTCAGGAATTATTACGCAGTATTTAAAAGTAAATACACCTTTTTCTAAAATAGATGGTAACGTAACTTTTTTAACAAACACCTATAAGGATTTATCCAATTTTATTGAAGATGTTAGGATACAGTCGTATTTTAATACAACAAAAGTAGATTTTAAAGACATCTACTATTTTGCTCCTGCAATTGAATGTTTAGACAAGAATGTAAGCTTAAAAGGAGAGATAAAAGGTACTGTAAGTAATTTAAAAGGCAGAAAATTAGCAATTAAAACAGATGATGGAACACGGTTTAGAGGGGATGCAGATATTTCTGGGCTGCCCGATTCTAAAAATATGTTTATGCACATTAAGGTTAAAGAATTGATAACCACAAAATCTAAGTTAGAATCAATACCATTATATCCTTTTACAAAAGAAACATTTTTGCAATTGCCAGATAATTTTAGAGCATTAGGAGCAATAAGGTTTAAAGGAAATTTTACTGGGTTTTACCATGATTTTGTTGCTTATGGAACTTTAAAAACAAATTTAGGGCGTTTAAAAACAGATGTTTCGCTTAAATTAACCAATGGAGAACAAAAGTATAAAGGAGAACTTGTTTCTGAAAAGTTTAATTTAGGAAAGTTTTTTAAAATGGAAAACGAGTTGGGAAACATTAGTATGGATGTTAATGTTGATGGTGCTGGGTTTACTAAAAAAGAAATAGATGCAACACTTAATGGAACTATTAAGCAGGTAGTTGTTAAGGGCTATGAATATAATAATGTTGAAGTAAAAGGTAATTTTAAAAATCAAATTTTTGCAGGTAATTTACAAGTAAAAGACGAAAATGTATTTTTTGATTTTGATGGGCATGCAGATTTTAATAATGAAATACCAACCTTAAATTTTACATCTAATATTAAGGATGCAAAACTTGCAAAATTAAAACTTATTAAAAGTAAAAAGAAACTAAAAACTCGTTTGTCAACTCGGTTAATTGTAGATGTTAAAGGAAATAATATAGATGATTTACAAGGGTCTATTCAATTGGTAAACTCTCATTATAATGATAAAATAGACTCTCTTACCATAGAAAATATTAAAATAAATACAGGTTTTAACAATGGGCTAAGAGAACTTTTTGTGAATTCTGAAATAGTAGATGGGGAGTTAAAAGGTAACTTTAAAGTTAATGAAATGGCAAACTATGTAAATGAATTTTTTAACCGTTACATACCATCCATTATTGATGAAGAACACCAAGTAGTTAATCTTTCTAACGACCTTAATTTTGAGGTTAACTTACACAGTAGTAAGCTTTTGTCTAAGCTGTTTTTTAATGGTGTTGAATTGAGCGATAGTACAGATTTTTATGGAAATTACAGTGCTTCAACAAATGAATTATCTATACAAGGAAGTATTCCATACTTAAATGTAAAAGGAGTAAAAGTAAATCAGTTTAATATTGATGCACAAGCTAACAATGAAGATTTAAACGTTGTTGTTAACGCTCAAAAAGTATATCAAAACGACAGCTTGTTTGTTAATAATTTTAACATTACAACAATAACAGAAAGCGACTCTACAATAACTGCAATAAAATGGAAAAATAACGATAACTGGTTTAGAAATGAATCTAACCTTGTATTGGCAACTAGTTTTAATGGCTTAGATCACATCTCTAATAAGTTTTTAGATTCTTATGTTTATGTGTCGGATTCGCTCTGGGAAATAAAATCTAATAATGAAATTAGGTTTGACACAGGCTTGCTTACAATTAATAATTTGCTAATAGCTACAGTAAGTCAACAAATACTAATTGATGGTAAAATATCCGATCATCCAAAAGATCATTTAGATGTATCTTTAAAGGACTTAAATTTACTAACTTTTAAAAGTTTAATACCCGAAAAACTTATTAAACTAGAAGGTTTTATTGATGGTGTAGCTTCTTTTAAAAAGAAAAACAAAGGTATTATATTTACATCAGATCTTCATTTTGATCAATTAAAAATGAATGACCAACTTATTGGGAAAGGAAATTTAAATTCTGCCTGGAAGCCTTCTAACAAATCTTTAAAATTAGAGGGTAATTTTTATAGAGAAAGCGAGCCAATAATTTTATTTAATGGCTTTTACTATCCTTATGAGGAGGACGAAAGCTTAGCGTTAAATTTAAAACTAAACCAAGCAGAATTAAGTATGTTTAAAATGTACACCAAATCATTTTTAACGGATATTAACGGAAAAGCAAATGCCAACATAAATTTAACAGGCAATTTAAAAAAGCCAGCATTATCAGGTAATTTAACGCTTGCAAACACCGATTTTACTGTTACCTACTTAAATACAAAATACCGAACAGATTTATGTAGTGTTAACATTTCTCCTGATATGATAAGTTGTGATAATGTTGCTTTTTTTGATGTAAATAATAATAAAGCCAATGTTAATGGAACGGTTTACCATACTTGGTTTACCGATTGGAGTGTGGGGGTTGGTATTGAAGCCAATAATTTCTTAGCCTTAAACACAAGCGAAAAAGATAATAAACTTTACTATGGAGTAGGGTATGTTTCTGGTTTGGTAGATATTAATAGTTACATGGAGCAATTAACAATTGATGTAAAAGTAAAAACAGAAAAAAACACAGTTTTAAATATTCCTTTAACAGATAATGAAGATTTGGTTGAAAATGATTTTATAGAGTTTATTTCAAACGATTCGTTAAACATTAAAAAAGAAGAAGAAGTTGATCTTTCTAACATAGAAATGAATTTTGATTTAGAAATAACACCCGATGCTGAAACACGCTTAATTTTTGATGACCAAATTGGTGATGTTATGAAAAGTACAGGAAATGGAAATATTAAAATGCAAATTTCTAAAGATGGAGATTTAAGTATGTTTGGAAATTATGTAGTAAAAGACGGAGATTATTTATTTACACTGCAAAATGTAATTAACAAAAGGTTTGATTTAGAAGAAGGAGGAACAATAACGTGGTCGGGTAGCCCTTATGATGCAGAGTTAAATTTAACGGCCATTTATAGATTAAGAGCAAGGCTGTATGATTTGTTAGTAAATGTTGATACCAATGAAATTTACAAAAAAAGAATACCAGTAGATTTAAAATTACACATGACTAACTCTATGCTATCGCCAGATATAGATTTTGATATTGCTTTACCTACAGCTGATGAAGCAACAAAAAGTAAGGTTAGGAGTGTGTTGTATGTTAGCGATAAAGAGCAAAACGTTCAGGAACTCAATAAACAAGTGTTTTCTTTATTGGTGTTAAATTCTTTTTTACCACCTCCAGGGGCAGAATCTGCTTATGGTAGAGCAGATGTAGGTTCTACAACATCAATTGAGCTGTTATCCAACCAAATTAGTAACTGGTTATCAAAAATGAGTAACGATTTTGATGTAGGGGTAAATATTAGACCAGGAGATGAACTATCTAACGAAGAATATGAACTGGCACTATCAACACAATTTTTTAACGATCGCTTAATTTTAGATGGTAATGTAGGTTATTCAGAAAGAGATAAAGTATCTAACTCGGCACAAAACACGAACAACTTAATTGGAGATATTTCTATTGAATATAAAATTACTAAGGATGGTAAATTAAGAGTTAAAGCGTTTAATAATTC
>JBMYXB010000015.1:0-28157 GCA_049608005.1 Vicingaceae bacterium | reverse complement strand
GTTTAGAAGCTTCTAAACGATTGGGTTTAAAATCTTCAGCTAACATACTCCCAGAAATATCTAAAGCAATAGCAATATCAATACCTTCGGTAGTTACATCTTGCCAGCTTAACGAAGTTTGTGGACGAGCCAATGCAGTAATTAAAGCTGCAACACCTATAACTCTAAACAGAATTAAACTATGCCTAAGTAATACAAGTGGTGAGTTTGTAAACCCTTCAGTGCTACTTATTTTAATAGTTCCGTATAATTTTTTCTGACGTAAAAAGTACCATAACACCATTAAGGGTATGATTAGCATTGCCCAGAAAAATTCTGGATTAGCAAATGATATTTCTCTCCAATTACTCAGCATTTTATCTTTTTTATATTCCCCTCCTTGGAGGGGTTAGGGGTGGGTTTAATTTTATCACCCACCTTAATCCTCCCTCAAGGGAGGAACTTCTTCATTTATAATCTGTTTTGTATTTTGTACAAACTCAATAGCATTGATTAAACTCATCTCATTTTCGTTTGCTAAAGGTTGTTCTTTGGCAAATTTTACTAAATCAGATAAAACTAATAGTTGATTTAATTTGCTTAACAAAGTAGGATTAATACTCATAAACCTTAAGCTCTGCATAATTTCATCCGTAGTGTTTTCTAAAGCACTTACTTCATATCTTGTTTCTAAATATGCTCTAGTAATTTCAGAAATTTCACTATGATATAATTTTACTTTTCCGCCTTGCCACAGTTTGTTTTCTCGGAGTTTTTCTAGTTTCTCAAGAGCAGTAACGTGTGGCGGAATTATGGGTTTAATTTCTTCTTCAACAATCTTTTTTGGTCTGTTTTTTAAGAAACGGATGAGCAAAATACCACCAATTATAATGGCTAATACAAATGCTATCCATGGCCAGTTACTTTTAATCCAATCTACAATAGAAAAAGGCTCTTCTATAGGTCCTTTAATATCAAATATTGCTTCTGCAGTATCTACTTGCATAGGTCTAACTTCAATTCTTAATGGACCAGTTTGAAATAAACCTTCATTAATTTGAAATTCGAAATAAGGTATTTCATAAGATCCAGAATCGAAAGAAGTAATCGTAATTTTTTGAGTTTGTTCTACCAATGATAAATCATTTGGATTTGGGTAAACAGTATCTACAGCAGATGTTGTTACAATTTCTATAAATTCACTAATGGTATCGGTTAATGCTGGAAATTTAACTGAAACAGGTTCTCCACTTAAACGGTATTGAACTCTTAATTCTATTTGGGTTTGTTCTCCTATTAATAAAAAGTTGGTATCAATTGATGCGTTTACATCAACCGACTGTGCCGAAAGACCTAAGCTTCCTAATAGGAATATGATTATGTAGAGTAGTTTGTTCATCTTTTAACTTTATCACCCCTCTGTGTCTCCCCTTAAGGTGAGAATTCCTCCCTTGAGGGAGGATTAAGGTGGGTGACTAATTCATGATTTTAAATATTCATTGTATTTATATTTTGTTCTCCCTTTAGGGGAGATGCCGAAGGCAGAGGGGCTATTTAGCTCCTCTTCTTTTAAATAAAGCCATTAAAGGTTTTACATAATCTTCGTGTGTTCCAATTTTTGTATTGTCAATTCCACCTTTTTTAAAGGTAGTTTGTAAATAATCTTTGTGTTTTAAAGCTTTTATTTTATACTCTTTTTGTACTGCTTTGCTTGATGTGTTTACCCATTGTATTGTATCGGTTTCAGCATCTAGCATAGGTACTAGTCCAATATTTGGTAATTCTTCTTCAGCTTTATCGTATAATTTTAAAGCGATTAAATCGTGCTTTCTATTGGCAATTTTAATGGCATTTTCAAAATTCTCTGCACTAACAAAATCAGACAATAAAAAAGCGGTACATCTTTTTTTAATTACGTTGTTAAAGTACTTTAAAGCCTGGTCAATATCAGTTCCTTTACTTTCTGGTTTAAAATCAATTAAATCTCTAATTATCATTAAAATATGACTTCTTCCTTTTTTAGGAGGAATAAACTTTTCAATCTTATCAGAAAAGAAAATTACGCCAACTTTATCGTTATTAGTTATTGCAGAAAATGCTAAAACAGCACAAATTTCTGTTGCCAATTCTTGTTTAGATTTTTGTTGGGTTCCAAATTCTTTCGATCCACTTACATCAACAATTAACATCACTGTTAATTCTCTTTCTTCCTCAAAAACCTTAACAAACGGGCTGTTAAATCGAGCAGTAACGTTCCAATCTATGGTTCTTACTTCATCTCCGTGTTGGTATTCTCTAACTTCGCTAAAAGCCATACCTCTTCCTTTAAAAGCAGAATGATATTCGCCCGAAAAGATCTGATTGCTCAAACCACGCGTTTTAATTTCGATCTTTCTTACTTTTTTAAGAAGTTCGGATGTACTTGAAGCTTGAAGTTTGGAGTTTGAAGTAGTATGTTTACTTGATGTGGACATATTTAATATGAGAATAGAAGTTAGATTTTAGAGCTTAGACAAAAGTCTTGTTTCTAATAGTCTTGAATCCTAAATCTCTCTAAGGTATTTCAACGTTATTTAAAATTCCATTAATTATTTCTTCGGTATTAATGTCTTCTGCTTCTGCTTCGTAACTTAAACCAATTCTGTGTCGCATTACATCATGACAAATAGCTCTAACATCTTCGGGTATTACATAACCCCTGCGTTTAATAAAAGCATAAGCTTTAGAAGCTAAAGCTAAGTTAATACTTGCTCTTGGAGAACCTCCAAACGTAATTAGGTTTTTATAGTTTTCTAAATTATAGTTTTCAGGATTTCTTGTTGCATCAACAATATCAACAATGTATTGCTCAATTTTTTCATCCATATAAACTTCTTTTACAACAGCTCTTGCTTTTGTAATTTGTTCAGGAGTTATAACTGAATTTGGAGTTGGAAAACCGTTAATAGAATTTCTAATAATTAGTTTTTCTTCTTCTTTTTTAGGGTAGTCTAAAATTACTTTTAGCATAAATCTATCAACTTGTGCTTCTGGTAATGGGTAAGTTCCTTCTTGCTCTACCGGGTTTTGTGTTGCTAAAACTAAGAAAGGTTCTGGTAATTTAAAGGTTTTTTCACCAATGGTAATTTGTCTTTCTTGCATGGCTTCTAACAAAGCACTTTGCACTTTTGCTGGAGCACGATTAATCTCATCTGCTAAAACGAAGTTGGCAAAAATAGGTCCTTGTTTTACGGTAAAAGCTTCTTGCTTTTGGTTGTATATCATTGTTCCTACAACATCGGCAGGTAATAAATCTGGTGTAAATTGAACTCTACTAAATTTAGCATCTACTGTTTTTGATAAAGTTGTAATTGCTAATGTTTTTGCTAATCCTGGAACACCTTCTAATAAGATGTGTCCGTTGGATAATAAACCTATTAGTAAACTTTCGGTCATGTGAGATTGGCCAATTATAACCTTACTCATTTCCATGGTTAACAAATCTACAAAAGCACTTTCTTTTTGTATCTTTTCGTTTAACGCTTTTATATCTACATTAGATGTAGAAGAACTTGTGCTTGCAGAAACTTCTGGAGCAGGAATGTTCGTTTTAATTTCTTCTTCCATAACTTTATTTATAAGGTTTTCAAAAGTAATAAGGGAAACGCAAATTATCAATAATAATTTCTTAACGCTTTGTTAAAAAGTGTTAACAAAATTTTAGAATAGTTTATGACTGAATATTGATATTTGTAAAAGAGTTTTTATGAAATCTTTAAAGATTTATGCCGATAACCTGTATAAACCTTTGAGGATTAGTATGTAAAAAGTTATAGTATTGCAGAATTTGTGTTAGGGATAGGAGCGGCATCCTTTTTTAACTGGTCTCTGAGCGGAGCCGAAGAGTGAAGTTAAAAAAGATATAGCGGATAGCCCGTTAAAACACCCAAATAATAAAAATAAAATTATGGAGAATAAATTAACATTATCGGAAACCATTGATATGGTTAAGGAGTTTCATGAGGCGTTTAAGATTGGAAACGAGGAAGCGCCTGTTGCGGAGATTGCTAAAAAGGACTACCAATTGCGGTACGAATTGATGAAGGAGGAGAATGAGGAGTATTTAGAGGCTGCTGAAAATGGCGATTTGGTAGAGATTGCGGATGCTTGTGGTGATATGTTGTATATTTTGTGTGGTACATTGTTAAAGCACGGGTTACAACATAAAATTGAGGAAGTTTTTAAGGAAATACAATCGAGCAATATGAGTAAATTGGATGAAAAGGGCGAGCCAATTTATCGTGAAGATGGAAAAGTATTGAAAAGTGAGTTGTACTTTAAGCCTGATATTCAGAAGGTTTTAAATAATTAGATAAAAAAACGTAGGAATTACTTTTTGTTTTAAATTTGATTGCTATTTTTGTCGTCCCTTAACGGAGGGGTGGGTGAGTGGCTTAAACCGCATGTTTGCTAAACATGTGTACGGGAAACTGTACCGGGGGTTCGAATCCCCCTCCCTCCGCCAGGTTAAGAAAGCGCTACGAAAGTGGGGCTTTTTTTATGTTTAAAAAACAATTAAAACGGAGTGTTGAAACGGTTTAGTAACTTAATGTTTCGGCTAGGTTTAACAAATCGATGTTTATTTTATTGTTGTGTTTAATTGATTTTTGGAAAGGGGTGTAAGCTATTTTGTTGTTTACAATTCCAATCATAACATTGGTTTTGTTATTGATTAAAGCTTCTACTGCTGCATTGCCCATTCTGCTTGCAATAACTCTATCTAAAGCAGTAGGTGATCCGCCTCGTTGTATGTGTCCTAAAATGGTAACTCTAGCATCGTAGTTAGGGCATTTTTCTTTTACTTTTTTAGCAACTTCGTAAGCACCTCCAGCATCATCTCCTTCGGCAACAATAACAATCATGCTTGATTTTTGCTTTTTTGTTCCTTGCTCTAATTTTTTAATTAGTTGATTAATGTAGGTATGTGTTTCTGGAATCAAAATAGCATCTGCACCAACACTAATTCCGCTTCTTAAAGCAATAAAACCAGCATCTCTGCCCATTACTTCAATAATAAAAAGGCGGTTATGAGAGCTTGCAGTATCTCTAATTTTATCTACAGCTTCTACAACAGTGTTAATGGCGGTATCATACCCAATGGTATAATCTGTACCAAACAAATCGTTATCTATTGTGCCAGGAATTCCTACCATAGGAATGTTATGTTCTTTACTAAAAATAAGTGCACCAGTAAATGTTCCATTTCCGCCAATGGCAATAATACCATCTAATTGGTGTTTTTTAATGTTTTCTGCGGCTGTTTTTCTACCAGCTACAGTTTCAAATTTTTTTGATCGAGAACTTTTTAAAATAGTTCCTCCACGCTGTATAATGTTACTTACCTCTTTAGAGGATAGCGGTTGTATGTTTCCTTCTATTAAGCCTTTGTAGCCTTCGTAAATTGCAAAAGTTTCTATGTTGTTAGCTATTGCTGTTCGTACCACAGCTCTTACTGCAGCATTCATTCCTGGAGAATCTCCTCCTGAAGTAAAAACACCTATTCTTTTCATAGTTTGCCATATTATACCGAGCAAAGCCGAGTTACCTTTTTCCTCGGTAGTTTATAATTTAAAAGATTCCTCTGTTTCGTTCCTTTGTCACTCCAATCGGAATGACATTTAACTTAACTCTTTAATTCTGTTCATTCTTTGGAGCGAGTAATTAGCGTCATTTTTTGATACATAATTCAATACTTCTAAAGTAATCTTTTTCAGCTTGTTGTTAGAAACATTAATCAAATATTTGTGATAAAGAAGATCTTCTAAAAGTTTAAAGTGATCTAAAGTAAAATTCTTTTCTTTAATTAGGTATTTAATTAAATCAACTTCTAAAGTTAAAATTTCTGCTAAGGAAATTCCTAAAAAGTCAGTAGAAAAATCATTTAGCATTGCTTCTGCCTCTGTAGCTTTATGGTTTTTCTTTAACAATAATGCAGCAGCTAAAACTTTAGCTAATTCATCAAAATAGCGTTGGATGTAATCTTTTCTAATCATTGATAAGTTTGTAAAAATCGAAAAGTCATAAAGGTACTAAAAGTTAAAACAATCTTTTTTCCCCTATCTTCCGACTTCCCGCTTCAAACTTTAATCTTCGGACCTTTTCATTTTATGAACTTTCTTAGTTCCCTTGTACATTTCATATTTCATAAACCTGCACTCTAAACTTCCATTAAATAATTTAATTTTTCTTGAAGGTCGTAAACCTACCTTTTTAAGAGCTCCCATGTTTGAGCTAATTAGCCAAGCATTCCAGCCATCATATCTGTTTTTTAGGTTATCGCCAAAAGCAGTATAAAGGTCATCAACATTTTCTCCAATACGTTCGCCATAAGGAGGGTTACAAACAATAACACCTTTTAATTGTGGAGCTTCAAAGTCTGCAAAATCTTTTTTATGTAACTCAATTTCTTTGGTTAAACCAGCAGCTTCAATATTGGCTCTTGCCATACCCATTACTCTGCCATCAATATCAGTACCTATAATTTTAAAATCAAAATCAATTTCTTGGTCTAAGGCTTCATCAACAACTTGGTTAAATAAAGTTTCATCATAAGTTTTCCAATTCATAAAACCGAAAACAGCCCTGTTAATGTTGGGCGGAATGTTGTAGGCTATCATTGCAGCCTCAATTAAAATAGTTCCTGAACCGCAGAATAAATCAATAAAGTTGGATTTTTTATCCCAGCCACTTAATAAAATTAAACCAGCAGCTAAATCTTCTTTAATAGGAGCTAAACTTCTACTATCTCTAAAACCTCTTTTAAATAAAGGGTCTCCAGAACTATCTAAACTAATGGTTACATCATCTTCTTTACCAATGTGTAGGTTTATTCTAATGTGTGGTTTATCGGTATCAACATCTGGTCGCTTATCAAACTTTTCTCTAAAACGATCGGCTATTGCATCTTTAGTTTTAAAAGCAGCAAATTTGGTATGGTTAAAAATTTCAGAAAATACGGTAGAATCAATCGCAAAAGATTGGTCAACAGTAAAAATATCTTCCCAATCAATGTTTTTAACTTTATCATACAAATCATCAGCATCCTTAATTTTAAAATTACGGATAGGAACAATTAAACGATTGGCAGAACGTAACCATAAATTACATTTGTATAGGGTTTCTTTGGTGCCTTCAAAAATTACAGCCCTGGTAGCTAATTCAACCTCAGTAATTCCTAATTGTTTTAATTCTTCAACTAAAACTTCTTCTAAACCGTAAGAGGTTTTAGCGATAATTTTCATTTTGCTTTCAGATTTCATTTTACAAAGATAAAAATTAGTTAACAGTTGGTGATGAATAGTTAAGAGTAAAAGAATAATTATTTAATTTCGTTTTAATTAAAATTTTAAGATGATGCAAAAGCAATTTGATATATTAAACGCTACCCGAAACAATATTGTTAACAGTATAAAAGATTTGTCATTAGAACAAATGAATACCATACCTACTGGTTTTAAAAACAGTATTGCATGGAATGTAGCTCATGTAGTTGTTACACAACAATTGTTGTGCTATAAATTGTCAGGGTTAGAAATGAACTTGCCAGCAAATTGTATTGATCGTTTTAAAAAAGGGAGTGAAGCTGTTTTAGTATCGCAAAAAGAATTAGCTGTTATAAAAGCTCAATTAATTGATTTTCCGGTAAAGTTAGAGGAAGATTATAATACCGATCTTTTTAAGCATTTTGATGAATATCCGACAAGTTATAATGTAACATTAAATAGTATTGAAGATGCCATTTCGTTTAATAATACGCATGAAGGGTTACATTTGGGTTATATTATGGCAATGAAAAAAATGGTGTAATAACACGTATATTTACATACTTTATCAAATAAAAACTTAGTCTTAGTTTTGTATTTGCAAAACTTTTGTTGTGAGAAATTTTTTAATTCTTATTCTATTTACATTTCTTTCAAGTGGGCTTGTGGCTCAAAATAAATACACTATTAGTGGTTATGTAAAAGATAAATCTAATGGAGAAAGCTCATTAGGTGCAACTGTATATATCAAAGAATTATTAAAAGGTACTACCACCAATTCATCTGGTTATTATTCTATTACAATTGCTGAAGGAGAATATACTTTAGCAGTTTCTTATATAGGTTATAAAACAATAGAGCAAAAAATAAACTTGAATAAAGATATTCGTTTTAACTATGAAATAGAGGCAGAGGTTATTACAAATAAAGCATTTACTGTTGTTGGAGAAAAAGATGAAAAAAACACAAAAGAAGCCGTAATGAGTACGGTAAAACTTGATGTTGAAAAAATAAAAGCATTGCCTGCCCTGTTTGGGGAAGTTGATGTTTTAAAAACAATACAGTTGTTGCCAGGCGTTCAGGCAGCAGGAGAAGGGAATGCTGGGTTTTATGTAAGAGGTGGAGGACCAGATCAAAATTTAATTTTACTGGATGGAGCAACTGTGTATAATGCATCTCATTTAGCTGGTTTTGTTTCTGTTTTTAATGGAGATGCAATAAAAGATGTGAAACTTATTAAAGGTGGTATGCCTGCTGAGTATGGAGGAAGACTTTCTTCTGTTTTAGACATTACAATGAATGAAGGCAACATGAAAAAATACGAAGCTGAAGGAGGGGTTGGAATTATGTCGTCTCGTTTAACAATTCAAGGGCCAATAAAAAAAGATAAAGCTTCTTTTATAATGTCGTATCGTAGATTTTATTTAGGAGATATTGTGCAGCCTTTTATTTCAGACTCCTCAAAATTTAAAGGAAGTAACTATTATTTTTATGATCTGAATGCAAAAATGAATTGGATAATATCTGAAAAAGATAGATTGTTTTTAAGTGGTTATTTAGGTAAAGATGTATTTAAGTTTAGCAATTCTAAAGATGGCTTTGGTATGACTACTCCTTCTGGTAATGCAATTGCATCGTTAAGATGGAATCATTTATTTAATGAAAAACTTTTTTCTAATACAACCATTTCTTATACCCGTTACAATTTTGAATTGGGTTTAGAACAAGACCAGTTTGAGTTTAAATTGTTTTCAGGAATTTATGATTGGAATGCCAAAATGGATTTTAATTATTTGCCTTCAATCTTACACAATATTAAATTTGGGGTGCATTATACACGTCATAAATTTGTACCAAGTAACGCTACTGCAAAATCTGGAGAGGTAGATTTTAATACAGGCGATATTATTGAAAACTTTGCCAATGATGGTGCTTTTTATTTGTCGGATGATTGGGATATTAATGAAAAAATAAGAGTCCATGTAGGGTTAAGGTATTCTCTTTTTCAGCATGTTGGTCCTTTTAAAAGGTACAATAATAATGAATTTGGAAACCCAGTAGATACCCTTGTTTATGATAATTTTGAAACTGTAAAATTTTATCAAGGTTTAGAACCACGATTAACCGCACGGTACACGTTAAAAAACAACAGTTCGTTAAAAGCTTCTTTTACTCAAAACTATCAGTACATTCATTTAGCTAGCTTCGCTTCGGTATCTTTACCTATGGATGTTTGGGTGCCCAGTTCTGATAAGGTTAAGCCACAATTTGCTAGGCAATATGCGGCAGGTTATTTTAAAAACTTTAAAGATAATAAGATTGAAACCTCTGTAGAAATTTATTATAAAACGATGGATAATCAGGTAGAATATAAAGATGGAGCCTTACCAGAAGATAATGCGGGTAGTAATGTTGACAATCAATTTACTTTTGGTAAAGGCTGGTCTTACGGAGCTGAATTTTTTGTTAAAAAAAGGTTTGGTAAAATAAATGGCTGGGTTGGATATACATTGTCTTGGACCAATAAGCAATTTGAAGAATTAAATGAAGGGAATGTTTTTCCTGCCAAATATGATAGAAGGCATGATGCTTCTGTTGTATTAACATACGATATTTCTAAAAGATTAACTTTAGGTGCTGTTTGGGTTTATGCTACTGGTAGTGCTTTAACTTTGCCAGAACAACGTTATACTGTGCAAGGACAAATAGTAAGCGATTATGGAGATAGAAACTCTTTTAGAATGGATGCCTATCATAGAATGGATTTATCATTAACTTTAAAAGGGAAGCAAGAAAAAAAGTTTAAATCTGATTGGGTATTTTCTGTATATAATTTATACAACAGAAAAAACCCTTATTTTATCTATTTTGCTACAGAGGGTAATGTTTATGATGGAACCTTAGATATACAGGCAAAACAAGTTTCTTTATTTGGGATATTACCATCTATATCTTGGAACTTTAAATTTTAAAAGAATGAAAAAATTAAAGCATACAAATTATTGTAAAAGACTAGGCGGTTTTTTAAGCAAGTTGCTTTTTACTGTAATTATTTCATTAATGTTGGTTGCTTGCGAAAAAGATATTGATATTGAATTGCCAGATGCTGAAAGAAAAATTGTGGTTGAAGGAAGCATAGAGCCAAATCAGCCACCATTTATTATTTTAACCAAAACCGAAGGGTATTTTGATCCCGTAGATATAAATTCTCTTAAAAAATCATTTGTACACGATGCAAAAGTTACTGTATCTAACGGTACAACAAGTGTGGAGTTAACAGAAATTTGTACCGATAACTTAGATACCGCTTTACTACCAACAATAGCTGAATTAATTGGAGTTTCTTTAGCGGATGTAAAAACGTTTGGATTTTGTCTTTACACAACAATAGATCAAAATATTTTTGGTGAGGTAGGTAAAAATTATTCTCTAAAAGTTGAGGTAGATGGAGAGGTGTTAACATCAACAACATCTATACCTGAGCCTGTAATTATGGATAATTATTGGTATCAAGATCAGCCAGGTTATTCAAATTATGGCTACTTGTGGTTTATGATTAATGATCCAGAGCCATTAGGAACAGCTTATAGAATTTATACACAAAGGCTGGGTAAAGACGATCGGTTTATACCTGCCAATGGGTCTGTATTTGAAGATAAGTTTTTTAATGGATTAAGTTTTGAAGCTTTTGTATGGAGAGGACAAGAGGTAAATTCATCAAAACCAGATGATACCGGAGAGTTAAGAAGTTATTTTAAGCAAGGAGATACTATTGCCATAAAGTTTTGTACTATAGATCAACCTCATTTTCAATTTTGGAGTTCTTTCGAAATAGCAGCGTTTAATAATGGTAATCCTTTTGCAGCACCTGCTACAATTCAAACAAATATTAATGGTGGTTTAGGCGTTTGGGGAGGATATGGGGTTAGTTATGATACTATTGTGGCAGTAGATTAGATTCTTGAAATCCTAAATGTTTAATTGTCGGCAAATATATCTTAATTCAGTTTTTAAACCGATTACAAAATCCTAATTTTAAGGTCTCAAAAATTAAAAAATATGTCAGAAGAAATAGAAAAAGTAAAGTGTTTAATTATAGGTTCAGGACCTGCAGGATATACAGCAGCAATTTATGCAGCAAGAGCAAATATGGCTCCAGTTTTATACCAAGGTATGCAACCTGGTGGGCAATTAACTACAACTAACGAAGTAGAAAATTTTCCAGGATATGCTGATGGTGTTACAGGGCCAGAAATGATGATGCAATTAGAAGCACAAGCTAAAAGGTTTGATGCCGATATTAGAAACGGTTGGATAACTAAAGTTGATTTTTCTGGAGATGTGCATAAAGTTTGGATAGAAGATAAAAAAGAAATTCATGCAGAAACAGTAATTATTTCTACAGGTGCATCAGCAAGATATTTAGGATTAGATTCTGAGCAACATTATTTAGCTGCAGGAGGAGGAGTTTCTGCTTGTGCTGTTTGTGATGGATTCTTTTATAGAGGACAAGAAACAATTATTGTTGGAGCAGGAGATTCTGCTTGTGAAGAAGCACATTACTTATCTAACATCTGTACAAAAGTTACGATGTTGGTAAGAAGAGATGAATTTAGAGCATCTAAAATA
The DNA here is from genome assembly GCA_049608005.1 of Vicingaceae bacterium. GTDB lineage: Bacteria > Bacteroidota > Bacteroidia > Flavobacteriales_E > Vicingaceae. The sequence goes on along the minus strand of JBMYXB010000015.1, from coordinate 16,248 downwards.
ATGGCAGAAAGAGTAAAGAATACAGCTAATATTGAAATTCTATTTAATACTGAAACAGAAGAAGTTTTAGGAGAAAATGATTTAGTTACTGGAGCTAGAGTTAAAAACAATAAAACTGGCGAAACAAAAGAAATTCCTTGCACAGGATTTTTCGTAGCTATTGGTCATAATCCAAACACAGAAATATTTAAAGATTATATTAATTTAGATGATGCAGGATATATTGAGTACGCTCAACCAGGTACAGCTAAAACAAATGTAGAAGGTGTTTTTGTTTCTGGAGATGCAGCAGATAAAACTTACCGACAAGCAATTACAGCAGCAGGTACAGGTTGTATGGCAGCTTTAGAAGCAGAAAGATATTTAGCAGCAAAACACGGATAAAACGAATTGTCATCTTGAAGATGTCACCCTGAGCAAGTTTATGCTGAGCGTAGCCGAAGTAAAGGGTTGATTCAGGATTTAAAAAATAAACAAGAGAAAAGACTTTAAAAACTTTTGACTTTTAAACTTTAAGACTTAAATATAAATGAAAAACGTAGCAGTAATAGGAGCAGGAACAATGGGTAATGGTATTGCTCATACTTTCGCTCAAAGCGGATTTAAAGTAAATTTAATTGATATTTCTCAAGAAGCTTTAGATAAAGCAGTTGCAACAATCACTAAGAACTTAGGTAGAATGGTTGCTAAAGAAAAAATATCAGAAACAGATATGAACAATACTTTAGCTAATTTATCTACCCATACAGATATGAATGCTGGTGTTGCAGATGTTCAATTAGTAGTTGAAGCAGCAACGGAAAACCTAGATTTAAAATTGAAGATTTTTAAAGCTATGGATGATGCAACAAGTGCTGATGTAATTTTAGCTACCAACACATCTTCAATTTCTATTACTCAAATTGCAGCGGTAACAAGCCGACCAGATAAAGTTATAGGAATGCACTTTATGAACCCTGTACCAATTATGAAATTGGTGGAGATTATTAGAGGGTACTCAACTTCTGATGAGGTTACTAATACAATTATGGATTTATCTAAACAATTAGGTAAAACACCAACAGAGGTTAATGATTACCCAGGTTTTGTAGCCAACAGAATTTTAATACCAATGATTAACGAAGCAATCATAACTTTAAACGAAGGTGTTGCTGGTGTTGAAGAAATTGATACAGTAATGAAATTAGGAATGGGACACCCAATGGGACCATTACAATTGGCCGATTTTATTGGTTTAGATGTTTGTTTATCTATTTTAAATGTAATGCAAGATGGTTTTGGAAATCCTAAATATGCACCTTGCCCGTTATTAGTTAACATGGTTATGGCTGGTAAGTTGGGAGTTAAATCTGGAGAAGGTTTTTACTCTTGGGGACACGGAACAAAAGAATTAATTCTTTCAGATCAATTTAAAAAATAGTAGATGTTATTCTGAACGATAATTTTTAATCTATTACTAAGGATAGATTACAAATTGAAGGGAAGAATCTATTTTGAAATAAAAATGCCGCTTTAAATAGCGGCATTTTGTTTTTTTGAATACTAATAAACACAACAATTCGTTTCTAAAAAGTTATATTTGCTTTAATCAAAATTTACGTGAAAAAACTTACCAAATTCATATTACTTTCTTTTATTGGCCCATTTATTCTAACATTTTTTATATCTGTTTTTGTATTGCTAATGCAATTTATATGGTTGTGGGTAGATGAAATGTTGGGGAAAGGTATTGATGGGCTTGTTATTGTAGAGTTTTTATTCTATGCCTCATCTAACATGGTGCCTTTAGCATTGCCACTAGCTGTTTTGTTAGCGTCATTAATGACTTTTGGAAACCTTGGTGAACACTTTGAGTTGGTTTCTTTTAAAGCAGCAGGCATTTCTTTGCAACGTGTTATGCGGCCTTTAGCTATTTTTATTGTTGGAGTTAGCCTTGGAGCGTTTATGTTCTCTAATTATATTATTCCGGTTGCAAACCTAAAATTTTACTCTTTATTACATGATATCAGAAATAAAAAACCAGCCGTAAATATTAAGCCGGGTGTATTTTATAACGAAATTGAAGGCTATACTATTCGGGTAATGAAAAAAGAAAAGCTAGAAAATGGAGATGAAATGCTTAAGGATGTGATGATTTATAATCATACCAGCGTAATAGGAAACAGAAAACTAACCTTGGCAGATTCTGCAATTATGAAAATGTCGGCAGATGAATCTTATTTTTCTATTAATTTATTTCATGGAATAGATTATCAGGATAAACAAGAAAAAAATACTAAAAAAGTATATCCTTTATCTCGTTTTGCTTTTGAAGAAAATTTAATTCAGATAGATTTAGAAGGATTTAATTTTAATAGAACTGATGAAGATGCTTTTAAGCATGATTATCGATTATTTAATCTCAATCAATTAAACAATGGTATAGATTCATCAAACGCTAAAAACAAAACTCATGTTGATGAATTTACAAAACTAATAACTACTAATTATTTTATTAACGATACCATTTACGAAGGCAAATTGGATGTTGGAAAAGACTCTTTAAATAGAAAAGAATACATCAGTACGATGAAAAAAACTGAGTTAGACCAAGTTTATAGTATTGCTGTTAATAATATGAGAACTAACAAAGGCAGATCTTCAGCAGCAGCTACTCAAATAAAGATTAATAAAAGAGATATTTTAAGAATGCAAATAGAGTGGCATAGAAAATATGCATTTTCATTAGCCTGTTTTATTATGTTTTTAATTGGAGCACCCTTAGGGGCAATAGTTAAAAAAGGAGGGCTAGGAATGCCAGTAGTAATTTCTGTAATATTTTTTGTTATCTTTTGGATAACTTCTATAACAGGAGAAAAAATGGCAAAAGAATATGTGCTTGAACCTTATGAGGGAATGTGGATTTCTTCTGCGTTGTTATTACCTTTAGGTTTGTTTTTTACATATAAAGCCACAAAAGATTCAGATATGTTTAACTTTGCAGCTTATACCAATTTTTTTAAAAATCTATTTAAGAAGAAATCTGCTAAATGAAAATTTTACAAATATGTTTAAAACCTCCTTTTCCGGAAGTTGATGGAGGTTGTAAAGCCATGCACGCTATAACGCAAGGGCTTATAGATCAAAAAGTTGATGTAAAAGTTTTGACCATTAGCACACCAAAGCATCCTTTTCAAAAAGATAAAATGTCGTCAGATTATCTTGAGAAAACAGCAATAGAGCACGTTTTTATTGATACAAAGGTTAGGGCTTTAGGAGCATTTTGTAACCTGTTTTCTTCAAAATCATATAATTTAGAACGATTTTATAGTAAGGAATTTGAAAACTTAATCTTAAAAGAACTTAAAAATAATAAGTATGATGTTGTTTTATTAGAAACCTTTTTTGTTACAGGATATATAGATATTATAAGAGCAAATACTACCGCTAAAATTGTTTATCAGGCACAAAATATTGAACACGATATTTGGGAGCTAAATGCTAGTAAAGAAAGTGGGCTTAAAAAATGGTATTTAAATTTTTTAGCCAAACGTTTAAAAAAGGCAGAGATAGAAAATATTCAAAAAGTAGATGGAATTGCTCCAATTACGGACATGGATAAAAAACGATTTACCGAATTAGGAGCTACTGTTCCTATGATTACCATTCCTTTTGGAATAAACTTATCCGATTATAAATTTGAAACCCCACATTCAGGAAATAAGGTTTTTCATATCGGAAGTATGGATTGGTCGCCCAACCAAATAGGTATAAAATGGTTGCTAGATAACGTTTGGAAAAATGTTTATGATAAGAACAACAATACCGAATTAAATTTAGCAGGTAGAAGAATGCCAGAATGGTTAACTTCAAATAAAAATCAAAACATTAATGTTGTTGGAGAGGTAGATAGTGCAATAGGTTTTATCAATAAAAATAACATTATGGTTGTACCTTTACTTACGGGTAGTGGTATGCGCATTAAAATTATTGAAGGAATGGTTTTAGGTAAGTTGGTTATAACAACAACCATAGGTGCCGAAGGGATTAGTTACACGGATAAAAAGAACATTGTAATTGCCAATACTCCTAAAGAATTTTCTGATGCAATTAATTATTACTTAAACCATAAAGAAGATCAAATTTCTATTGGTAAAGCTGCCAGAGAATTAATGGAAAATAGTTATTCTAACGATGTAATTGTAAATAATTTAATTACGTTTTGTAAAGAATTAATCAGTAAATGAAAATTTTTGTTTTACTTTCTCGATTTCCGTATCCTTTAGAAAAAGGAGATAAATTACGGGTTTTTAATCAGATTAAAGAGCTATCCAAAAATCACGAAATAATTTTGTGTGCACTTTCGGCAGAAAAAGTAAAGCAAAGTTCTATAGATGAATTATCAAAATATTGCTCTCACATTGAAGTGATAAAGCTCTCTAAAATTAAAATTTATTGGAACTTAATTAAGTGCTTACTTTTTACCAATCAATCTTTACAAGTAGCCTACTTTTATAGTTCTTCTGCTCAAAAAAAGATAAACAGTTTTTTAGATAAATACCAGCCCGATCATATTTTTTGCCAGCTAATTAGAGTTACTGAATATGTTAGAAAATCTAACATTCCTAAAACCTTAGATTATATGGATGCCTTAGCAAGAGGTATGGAAAGAAGAATAGAAGATGCTCCATTTTATTTACAATGGGCGTTAAAAACTGAAACTGAACGATTAAAACGTTACGAACATTTTATTTTTGATGATTTTGATAATCATACCATTATTTCTGAGCAAGATAGAGAGCTGATTGTGCATGCAGCTAATGACAATATTAAAATTGTTAAAAATGGGGTAGATTACGAAATGTTTAAACATGGAGAATTACCTAAAGAATACGATTTAATATTTACAGGCAATATGGGGTATCCACCCAATGTTGATAGTGTAATTTATTTAGTAAATAATGTAATGCCTTTGGTTTGGGAAGAAAAACCTGATATTAAATTGATTATTGTAGGAGCACAACCATCACCAAAAGTTTTAAAATTAAAATCTGAAAATGTAATTGTTACAGGTTGGGTAGATGAGGTTGCACCTTATTATTTAAAGTCAAAAATATTTATAGCTCCAATGCAAATAGGTACTGGATTACAAAACAAGTTGTTAGAAGCTATGGCTATGAAATTACCTTGTATTACTTCTGAGTTAGCAAATAATGCTTTGGGAGCAACTCATCAGCAAAACATTTTAATAGGTAAAACAAATGAAGACTATAAAAATCATATTATAAGATTGATTGATGATGAGAATTATCAAAAAGAATTAGCCGAAAAAGGGCATCAATTTGTTAAAGAAAATTATACTTGGGAAGCCAATACTACAATTTTAGAAAAATTGATGACATCATCTCATTAAAAGAAAAGCATAAACATGGAAGCATTAAGATTAAAAATAGAAACTGCTTGGGATAACAGAGATTTACTAAAATCTGAAGAAACTCAAAATGCCATTAGAGAAGTAATAGAATTATTAGATAAAGGAACGTTAAGGGTTGCTGAACCTGATGGTGATAACTGGAAAGTAAATGAATGGGTTAAAAAGGCGGTAGTGCTTTATTTTCCAATACAAAAAATGGAAACGATTGAGGTAGGAATTTTTGAATTTCATGATAAAATGAAATTGAAAAGCAATTATGCCGATTTAGGCGTTAGAGTTGTTCCTCATGCTGTTGCTAGATATGGAGCTTATTTATCTAAGGGTGTAATTATGATGCCCTCTTATGTAAATATTGGTGCTTATGTAGATGCGGGTACAATGGTAGATACTTGGGCTACTGTTGGCTCTTGTGCTCAAATTGGTAAAGATGTACATTTAAGTGGCGGTGTAGGTATTGGTGGAGTTTTAGAACCATTACAAGCTGCACCAGTTGTAATAGAGGATGGCTGTTTTATTGGTTCGCGCTGTATTGTTGTAGAAGGAATAAGGGTAAGAAAAGAAGCTGTTTTAGGAGCAAATGTTGTTTTAACAAAATCAACTAAAATTATTGATGTAAGTGGTAATGAACCTGTTGAATACAAAGGAGAAGTTCCTGAACGTTCAGTAGTTATTCCAGGATCTTATACCAAAGAATTTTCTGCAGGAAGTTTTAATGTGCCTTGTGCTTTAATTATCGGAAAAAGAAAAGCAAGCACAGACTTAAAAACTTCGTTAAATGATGCGTTAAGAGAATATGATGTAGCAGTCTAATTAATTCGCCTGCATTTATGAGTTAGGATTGGGTAATTTATGAGATTCATTTAAACTTTTTTTCTACAATTCATCTATTTGTTTGATGAGTTGTAAAATGTTTTTAGCATACGGATATGAATAGGCTGTTGGGTGTGTTAATGCTTTGGCTTTTTCTTCTAAGGCTTTAATTTTAGCATCATCATAATCAGGTATTTTTCGTAAAATTTGTATTTTTTGCCTGTAACAATGAGGGTTTCCATCAAAAATGGCAATGGCCTTATCAAATTGTTGTATTGCTTCGAAATATTTTGACTGTCGTTTAAGAACTAAACCTTTTAAATAATGAACCTTATAATCGATAAACCCTGATTGTTCTACTTGTTGTAATAAACTGTCTATTTTTTGTGAAGATTCTGGGGTGATATTGCCTCTACCTTGTTTAAAAATTAAAATGGCTTTTGCTAATAATATTTTCGAATTATCTTGATGTAAGTTAAGGTTTTCATTTAGTTGGTGGGTTAATTCATCTCCAATGTTTAATCCGTAAGAAGGACCGCTAATAGCATTGGATAGGCTTGCAATTTCTTTTAAAGTATCTTTGCAACATTCTTTGGTGTATATTTCGGCTAGTTTAAGGCAGTATTGACCATAGTTATTTGAATGTTTTTTAAACCCTTTTTTATTTGTAGGAATGTAGGATATAATTAAGTTTAACGCTTCTCCAGCTTTTTTATAGTTGTTGTTTTTGTAATAAACCTCTGACAATTGAAATAAATAATCAAAAGCTTCATCCAAGGTGTATGGTATTGAATAGCTATGATTTCTTTGGTATTCTTCCGATTTTTGAATTTCTTTATGGTATAAATGAAGATGACTTTTTGCCAAACTTTTCAGATAGTTTGCTAGCCTCTCATGTTTGCCAGTTATTTCAAGTAGCATAATTTTTTCACGTTCAAAAGGGTGGTGATTGCGTTCGGTATAATACTCGAATGTTTCAGGCGTGTGTTCAATTGCTTTTGGAATGGCTCCGTCAATATACTCTAATGCTCTTTCAAGATTAGCCAGATTAAATTCACCATTTGATAAGTTATAATAATAAGCAGCAATAGAAATGTAAATTCGCTCTACTAAAAACGGATTTGGATTTTTGTGCAGGGCGGTTAAAAAATCTTCTAAGGCTTTGTCGGGTTCACCATTAAAATAATAATATTGACCTCTTTTATAATGAAAATTGGCACTTGTTACAGATCTTGCAGAAACTCTGGACGGAACAATTACAACAGTATGTGCTAATAAATAGTTGAGGTCAGCTAAAACATCAACATCTCTAAATATTTTATTACGCTCAAATCCATCTCCAATTATTAATGAATCGGATTTTGAAATGGGTTGTCGTGAACGCGTATATAAATTAAAATGAGGAGAAAAAACGATTTCTAAACGTTCCCAAAGTAATTTATGGTTGTTGGTATCAATTTTAAGCAAACTATTTATTTCATTCACTCTGTTTATATTCATGCCCATAATGTCTCCAGGTTGAGCGTAGGTGTAAGTAGAAAGAAGGAATAATAAGGTGTAAAGTAAATTTTTCATAGGTCAATATCCATTCAAAAATAAGGTATGTATTTATTGCAACTTGTTAATGTAGTGTTAATTGTAAAAGCAAAAAATAAGCCAAAAAATGTATATCAACAACTGTTAATAATTTCTGAAAAAAATAAAAAATATCCTACACTTAAAAAATTACATTTGTTAACCTCAGTTTGAGCGAAATAATTAAAACAAAACGATGAAATTTATAGTATCAAGTGAAATCTTATTAAAGAAATTACAGCTAATTGGAGGGGTGTTAAACTCAAATAATACGTTACCTATTTTAGATGATTTTTTATTTGTAATTAAGAAAGGAGAGTTAAGTATTACTGCTTCGGATTTAGAAACTACAATGGTTACTAAAATAGGAATAGAAGCTAAAGAAGATGGTTTAATTGCAATACCAGCTAAATTATTGTTGGATACTTTAAAAACATTTCCCGACCAACCCTTAACTTTTACTATTGATCCTACAACTTTTGGAATAGAAATTTCTTCTGATTATGGAAAGTATAAATTAAATGGGCACGATGGAACAGAGTTTCCTAAAACACCAAAATTAGAAAAACCATCAACTATAAATGCCGAAGCAAGTGTTTTATCAAATGCAATTAATAAAACATTATTTGCTACTGGTAATGATGAGTTAAGACCAGTTATGTCGGGTGTTTTATTCGAAATTAATAATGATGATATTACTTTTGTTGCTACAGATGCACACAAATTAGTAAAATATAAAAGAGCAGATTTAAAAGGAGAAAAAGGAGCATCTTTTATCTTACCCAAAAAACCTTTAAACCTATTAAAAGGAATTTTAGGAAGTGTTGGAGAGGGAGTAACTGTTGAGTACAACGAAACAAATGCAATGTTTGTTTTTGGATCAACAAAAATGCAATGTAGATTAATTGATGGGAAATATCCAAACTACAATGCAGTAATTCCTACCGAAAACCCTAATAGCTTAACGGTTGAAAGAACAGGATTGTTAAACTCGATTAAAAGGGTTTCTATCTTCTCTAATAAAACAACACACCAAGTACGTTTAAAAATGACAGGTAGCGAATTACATATTTCTGCCGAAGATTTAGATTTTGCCAATGAAGCAAATGAAAGATTAACGTGCCAGTATGAAGGAGAAGATATGGAAATTGGATTTAACTCTCGTTTTTTAATTGAGATGTTATCTAATTTAGAATCTAATGATGTAAACATTGCAATGTCGGCATCTAACAGAGCAGGAATTTTAACTCCTTGTGAGAAAAATGATGAAGCAGAAGAGGTGTTGATGTTAGTAATGCCTGTAATGTTAAATAACTAGAAGGCTTCCTTATCCCTCCAAAAGGGAGGGGATGACTTACCAAAAACCTACCAAAGTAGCGTTAAGATTTAAAGAATATTTATTTGAATTCCCCCTTTGGGGGATTAAAGGGGGCTTATTATGGAACTACTAAAACAATTAATTAATATACAAGCTCCTGCTGGAAGTGAATATAAAATGACTGAATTTTTATTGAATTATATCAATGAAAATAAAGCCAATTGGAAAGTGCAACCAAAAATTATTTCGGGCGATGGCTTTCAGGATTGTATTATGTTGGTTTTTGGAAAACCTACAACAGCAATTTTTGCCCACATGGATTCTATTGGATATACAGTTGGGTATAAAAATAACCTCATAAAAATTGGTGGGCCAGCAGCCAAAAAAGGAGCAAAATTAGTTGGTAAAGATAGCTCCGGAGAAATTGAATGTACTTTAAATTCTGTTGAAGATGAACATCAATTTTTAACCTACTCTGCAAATTTTGATAGAGAAATTGATAGAGGAACAACACTTACTTACCAACCCAATTGGAGGGAAGATGATGAGTTTGTGCAATGTTGTTACATGGATGATAGATTAGGGATGTGGAATGCAATACAAGTTGCAGAAACATTAGAAAACGGTGTTGTTGTATTTTCTGCTTGGGAAGAACATGGAGGAGGTTCTGTAGGTTATTTAGCACGATATTTATACGAAGAACTAAATGTAAAGCAAGCATTAATTTCTGATATTACATGGGTAACCGAAGGTGTTGGGCATAATAAAGGAGTTGCAATTTCTATGAGAGATTCAGGAATACCAAGAAGAACTTATTTAAACAGAATTATTGATTTAGCTAAAGAAAGTAAAATTCCATTTCAGTTAGAGGTAGAAAGTGCTGGAGGTAGTGATGGTAACTCTTTACAAAAATCTCCTTACCCTTTTGATTGGTGTTTTATTGGAGCCCCAGAAGACAATGTGCACACGCCAGATGAAAAGGTGCATAAAAACGATATTACTGCAATGGTTAAATTGTATGAGTATTTGATGAAACATTTATAGTACTTTAGCAGTATAATTGTTGTAATGAAAAAATATTTTATCTTTTTGTTGTGTGTCTTTTGCTTTTTTTCAATAAAAGTAAATGCTCAATGTGGAGGAGATACCACATCAACTTTGGCTATTTCGGAAGTAATAATGCCAACAGTTTTTACACCTAATTTTGATGGTAAAAATGATGGCTTTAATATTACTGGCGGTTGTATTATAGCTGTAGATAAAAAAATATTTAATAGATACGGAGCTTTATTGTTTGATTCTAAACAAATAAAAGAAGTGTGGAATGGTAGAACCACAGCAGGTAAAGAAGTTCCTGAAGGAACTTATTTTTATGTTTTTAATGTGGAGTTACTTATTAACGATAAACCAACCACTAAAATTTTTAAAGGAAGCCTATCTTTATTGAGGTAATAATTCCAATTTCCTTATCTTAGCGGCAAATTCATAAGAATGAAACAAGCCGTAGTAAAAAAAGGAAAAGTAATTGCTCAAAATGTAGCTACCCCAAACGTAAGTAAAGGTAGTATCTTAATAAAAGTTCATTACAGTTGTATTTCTGCAGGTACAGAAATGACTAGTGTAAATACCACTAAAAAATCTTTAATAAAAAGGGCTATAGACTCTCCAGAAGAGGTAAAAGAAGTGCTTGATTTTGTTAAAGTAAATGGTATTCAAAAAACAATTCAAAAAGTTAGGGGGGTTATTGATGGAGGTAAGCAAACGGGGTATTCGGTTGCTGGAGAGGTAATTGCTATTGGTGCAGGAATAGAAAATTTTCAGATTGGAGATAAGGTTGCAGCAGCAGGTGCAGGAATTGCAAACCATGCAGAATATGTTGATGTACCTACTAATTTGGTAATGAAAATGCCTAACGGATTGGATTACAAACTAGCTTCTACCGTTACTATGGGTGGAATTGCTATGCAGGGCGTTAGAAGAGCAGATTTAAGATTTGGAGAAAGTTGTGTAGTTGTTGGAGCAGGTATTTTAGGTCTTTTAGCTTTACAAATGCTAAAACTAAGTGGTGTAAGAGTTATTGTTACAGATTTAGATGAGCATCGTTTGGCTTTGGCCAAAGAGTTGGGGGCAGATTTATGTATTAATCCTACCAAAGAAGATGCTGTAAAGGTTTCTAATAGTTTTTCTGGAGGTTATGGCGTTGATTGCGTGTTGTTTACAGCAGCAACATCAAGTAGTAAACCTTTATCCGATTCATTTAAAATGTGTCGTAAAAAAGGTAAAGTAGTGTTGGTAGGTGTTGTTGGTATGGAAATTAACAGAGGTGATATGTATGCCAAAGAGTTAGATTTTCAAATATCAACATCTTACGGACCAGGAAGATACGATAGCAATTATGAAGAAAAAGGGTTGGATTACCCACTTGCTTATGTGCGTTGGACGGAAAACAGAAACATGACAGAATATCTTCAGTTATTAAATGAAGGTAAAATAAATATAGAGCCATTAATTGATGGCGTTTTTGGCATAGAAAAAGTAGATGAAGCTTTTGCAAGCTTAGATGCAGAAGGACAAAAACCTATTATTGTTTTATTGAATTATAAACATTCATCCAACGATAAAAAAGTAGCAATTTCTTCACAACCAGTTAATAAAGAAAGTATTAATGTAGGTATTGTTGGAGCAGGAAACTTTGTAACAGGAATGCATTTACCGAACATGAAAAAACTAGGTAATAAATATGCATTAAGAGCGGTAATGAACCGTACAGGTTTTAGTGCAGATGCAGTTGCAAAACAATTTGGAGCAGCTTATTCTACTACAGATTTTGATGAAATTATTAAGGATAAGGACATTGATTTAGTGATGATAACTACACGCCATGATAGTCATGCTGATTATGTTTTGAGAAGCTTAAAAGCTGGTAAACATACTTTTGTTGAGAAACCTTTAGCAATAGATCAAGAAGGATTAGATAAAATTAAAGAATTTTATAATTCGGATGTTACGAATAAACCCGTTTTAATGACTGGATTTAACAGGAGGTTTAGTCAGTTTGTTACCGAAATTAAAAAACATACCGATAAAAGAATTAACCCTTTATTTGTACAGTATAGAATGAATGCAGGTTTTATACCTTTAGACAGTTGGGTGCACGAACATGGTGGAAGAATTGTTGGCGAAGCTTGTCATTTAATTGATTTAATGACTGCTTTAACCAATTCAAAAATTAGCACCATTAGTTATGAAAAATTATCGCCTAACAATGATAAATTTTCGCAACAAGATAATGTTGCAATGATTTTGAAATATGAAGATGGATCGGTTTGTAACATTCATTATATGGCATTAGGAAGCAAACAACTTTCTAAAGAATATATGGAAGTTCATTACGATGAAAAAACCATTATAATGGACGATTATAAAACCTTGAAAGGGCACGATGTAAGTGTTAAAGAAATCAATCTAAATAGGAGTGAAAAAGGGCAAAAAGAAGAGTTAGAAGCACTTTACGAAACACTTAAAGGAAATACTAAAAATTGGCCTATATCTTTAGAGGATATGGTGCAAACAACCGAAGCAACTTTTTTAATTAATAACTAATTGTTTATCCTAAAAAAAATAGAAGACGATAGCTTTTTTGGAAGGTTATTAAGAAATCTACTTTCTTTAATTCCTTATGAAAAATGGAAATTAGGAGCATCTTTTTTTGATTTTTATAACCTTTTAAATACCAATGAAAATTTAAGCTTAGAGGAAGCTAAAAATTATCAATTTAAAGAGTTGCAACGCATTGTTAATCAGGCTTATAATTGTACTCCTTTTTATAAGAAAAAATACGATTTAGCGGGGTTTCATCCATCACAATTAAAATGTTTAGATGATCTTACAATTATTCCAATTTTAACTAGAAGCGAAGTAAGAGATAATGGCTTGGATATGGTGGATACTACATTTACTGGTAAAAGGTACAAATCTGTAACTAGTGGTACAACAGCTAAACCTTTAGCAATTTATAGGGATAAAGCCACAGCACAAAAAGAGTGGGCTTCTATATGTTACCAATGGGCTAGGGTGGGCTATAAACCAGGTGATGGAAGAATAGAGTTTAGAGGAATACTTAATAAATCTACTACCTTAATAAATCTAAAACATGAGCGAGTAGTTCGGGTAAATATTATTGAAATGGATAGCGATAATGTTGATGAGATATTGTTGGCTATCAGAAAAAGTGGATATAAATTTATACACGGTTATCCGGGGTCAATTTATAAATTTTTTAAGTTGGTAAAAGATAAGTTAGGGAAATTTCCAGCAGATATAAAAATTGAAGCATTTTTGTTGGCTTCAGAAAATATTTTTGATTGGCAAATAGAGTTAATGCGCGAAATGATTCCTGAGGCTAAAGTAATGTGTCATTACGGGCAGGCAGAAAAAGTAGCTTTAGGGGCATGGTGTAATGATGAAAATTATCATTTTATACCTTCTTACGGTATTGTTGAGGTAAAAGAAAACACCATTTTAGGATCAAGCTTTATCAGTAATATAATGCCATTAATTCGTTATGAAGTAAACGATTCGATGGTGCTGAAATCATTACTTCCTACGGGTAGTAAATCTTTGTTTCCTGTGGTTAAAGAGGTGAGTGGACGCGTGGAGGATATTACCTATACAACAAATGGTAAATCTGTTCCGCCTGCCTTAGTAACATTTCCTTTTAAAAATTTAAAATTAATAGAATCTTGCAAAATTATTCAAAATACAAAACTCAACTTTGAGTTAATAATACAAAGTTCTATACCACAAGCGGAACTAAAAAATGAATTGACTGAATTAGAAGAAAAAATGAAGGTTATTTATGGCGAAAATGCTAAATTTAACTTCTCTATAGTTAAAAAAATCCCTTTAACTAAAAATGGAAAATTTAAATGGGTAGAGTGTAGAATATGAATATTTTAATAACAGGAAGTTCAGGAGTAATTGCAACTCAATTAATTAAATACTTTAAAGAGTTAGATAAAAATGTTTATACTTTATCTAGACATAAAGATGCTGATTATTTGGTTGATTTATCATCTTTAAATATTGATTTTGAGATTGTTGATGTAAAAATAGATGTTATAATTCACTGTGCTTTTGTAATTCCAAAATCCTTTGATGAGGACAGTGATGAAATATTTAGAAAGAATAAAATTATAACGGATAATACAGTTAGGCTAGTTGATAAGATAAAGCCAAAACAAATTATAAATATATCTTCAATAGCTTTATATCCTAATGTTTCAGGGTGTTTTACTGAAAATTCTGATTTGAACCCTGAGGTTAATTGGAATAAAAATTACGGAAACTCAAAGTTGTATGTAGAAAATACCTTTACTGAATTAATTAATAAAACATGTGATGTTTGTCATTTAAGAGTATCACAATTATTGGCAGATGACTTAACAGACACATTACAAAAAAACTTTTTACAAGAGTTAAAAGAAAAAAATACAATTACTGTATTTGCAAACGGAAAAAGAGAATCAAATTTTATCTTTACTTCAAAGCTTTGTTCGGTTATTGATCAGGTTATTGATAAATCAATTGAAGGGGTTTATAATTGTGGTGATTTTCAACAAAATTATTTAGATTTTGCTGAAAATTTTATTGTAAATTATGGTAATGATAATTCAAAAATAGTGTTAGTAGATAAAGGTACTCCAACTATTTTTAGATTGAATTGTACTAAACTTTTGAAAGCACTTAATTAATTTTTTGATAGTATAAAAAGATATGATCAAATATTGGCAGCTTATTCATAAAAGATTTGTCATAAATTCTCATTAAGAAACTAAACCCTTTTCCTAAAACTGGTATATTTTTAAAAGGGTTAAAAATTCCACCAGATGTATATTCATATTTTACTAACTTAAAATTACCATCTTTAGTAACTATTTGGTTAAGTATTTTTTTAGAGAAAAAGTTTAAATGCTCAGGAGGAGAAAACATGTGCCATTGAATGTTTAATTTATATAATAATTTTTCTTTCAAACATTCATGCCATGGGACTAAAATAACAAGAAGACCATTTTTATCAACTAATTTTTTAAGGTCATTAATTAGTGTAATAGGTTCAACAATATGTTCAAGAAGAGCATAACAACTAACGGTATCATATTTTTGATTAAAATCAATGTTTTCAACAAAATCACTATAAATTGTTAACCCTCTGTCTTTACATATTTTTGAATATTCTTTAGATAATTCAACCCCTTCTTTTTTTACTTTTTCATCAAAATGCATTAAAAAATCACCTGTTCTACAGCCTATATCTAATACAGATTTTATAGGGCTGTTAAGTAGCTTGTTAATAATGTTTTTTTGATGCTCCCAGTGCGGACTTCTTACAAACGTAGGGGTTAACATTGATTTGTTTTTGTCATTTGCAAAATCTTCATAAAGTTTATCTAAAGATATTGGATGTTCTTTTGGGTTAAAGAACTTACTATTACAGCTATTACATTTGTATAGCATATAACTGTATGGTATGTGTGGTGATTTAATATTTTTAAGAGTAACAATTTCCGAAGAGTTACACAACCTGCAATTAATAAGCAATTCTGACATAAATGATTAATTATATAATTATATCTGAGTAGTAATTAAATCAGAATAATTTAAGTGGTTAAATATAAGATAAAATGATTAAAATTGTAACCTAAATACATTTTATGAAAGCAGTAATATTAGCAGGTGGGTTAGGAAGTAGATTAAAACCTTTTACAGAAGTTATACCTAAGCCATTATTGCCATTAGGCGAAAAATCTTTATTAGAATTGCAAATAGAATTGCTAAAAAAAAATGGATTTGATCATATCTTTTTAGCGGTAAATTATAAGGCCGACATGATTAAATCGTTTTTAGGAGATGGAAGTAAATACGGTGTTAAGTTAGAGTACAGTTTAGAAGAAAAACCTTTAGGAACATGTGGGCCAGTTTCTTTATTAAAAGATAAATTAATAGGCGAGCCCTTTTTATTAATGAACGGTGATATTCTTACAAAAGCAAAGTTTAATGAAATTTATCAGCACGCATTAAAATTTAACGATTCTGATTTTACAATCATAACTAAAAATATTACAACTCCTTT
>JBMYXB010000014.1:0-28182 GCA_049608005.1 Vicingaceae bacterium | reverse complement strand
AATTATTTTAATAATGCTGTTTAGGTAAATATACTACTTAATATTAAAAAAAATATTATTAAGCAATACTAATGAGCAGCTTTTAGCAACATAAAGGTATAAAACATTTATTTTTTAAAACCTCTAAAAAGATTACATTCTGTTGTTCTTTCATAAACTTTGTACTAAACACAAAATCAATTCGTTTAATTTCTGCTAAAATTCATACATTGCAGTTTTAGTGATTTGTTACTAGCCCATTAACATCCAGTTGGATAAAAAACTAAACATATTATTACTTGCATCATGGTATCCTAATACGATACTTCCTAATAATGGCAATTTTATTCAAAAGCATGCCCAAGCAATTGCTCAAAACTGTAATGTTACTTGCCTGCATGCAATTTCAAGAAATCAAAAAAACATTTTTGAAATAGAAATTAATACTGCTAATGGTTTTGATGAAGTAGTTGTTTACTATAAAAAAATAGAAAATAACACTCCTATTATTGGTGCATTACAAAAGCTAAAAAGACAGCAAAAAGCTTATCAAAAAGGCTATCATAAAATTATTTCTAAAACAAAAAAAATAGATTTAGTTCATTTAAATGTAATTTTTCCTGCGGGGTTATTTGCTTTACAACTTAAAAAGAAATTGAATATTCCGTTTATTATTACCGAACATTGGACCGCTTTTTTAAAAAATAATCCAATAAAAATAAGCTCTGTAGAAAAATACTACATCAAAAAAATTGCTAAAGCTGCAGCATTTATTTGCCCTGTTTCTGAAGACCTTAAAAAAGCCATGATCAAATTTGGAATTAATAACAATTATAAAATTATTCCGAATGTTGTTGATACTTCTATTTTTAAGTTTTCTAAAGAAAGAAAAAACAATGATACAAAAAGGTTGCTGCACATTTCTAATTTAAAAGACGAACATAAAAACATTACCGGAATACTCAATACTATTAAAAAATTAAGTGAAATTAGATCGGATTTTACACTTTTAATTGCTGGTGATGGCGATTTTGAAGCATTTAAAAAGAAAGCTATTAATATGAATATTCCGCAAGGAATTATTGAATTTGAAGGAGAGAAAACAACAACAGAAATTGCCGAGTTAATGAACCAAAGCGATTACTTTTTATTGTTTAGTAACTACGAATCTTTTTCGGTTGTTATTGCTGAATCTTGGCTTACTGGTTTACCCGTTATTACTAGCAAGTGCGGAGGATTAACCAATCAAATAACAAAAGAAAATGGAGTGCAAGTTGCCATTAAAAACGAAGCAGAATTGCTAGAAAAAATAAATGTTATTCTCAGCAAAAAAAATATTTTCGATAATAAGTTAATAGCTCAAAAAGCTAAAGAAAAATATAGCTACCAAACCGTAAGTGCCCAATTTTTAACCCTTTATAACACTGTTTTAAAAATTGAATAAACACATTAAAGACATATTATCTTTTATTACCGATTTTAAAAACAGAAAAGGTGGTTACATTTTTTCGGCAATAATTATTAGTAAATTACTCGGTTTTTTGCTATCATTTTTTGTAATTAAAAGTATTTCTACCGATGAGTGGGGCTTAGTATCTTACGCTTACATTATTATTAGTTTTGTAGCTCCATTTACTGGTTTTGGCATCTTTCAGAGTTTAGGTAGGTTTGGACCAATACAAGATTCTCAAAATAAAAAAAGTCAATTGTTTCGTTTTATTTTTAAACGAGGAATTATTGCTTCCATTGTTCTTGCAGCCATTGTTGTTGCCTCAGCTAAATTAGCAACACAATATTTACCAGACAGTTACCCATTTTTAGTTGTTATAAGCCTGTTTATTATTAGCCACTTTATTTTTGAAACTATAAAAATATATTACAGAGTTTACGGCATTAATAAACTGTTTGCCTATTTAGAAATTAGCCATAGCATTATATTATTAATTTTAGGGGTATCACTTAGCTTTTTATGGGGTGGTATGGGCTACATTATTGCCTTAATTGTTAGTCCGTTAATTATTTCTTTATACATCATTATAAAAAATAAAATATTTAGTAAAATAGAAAAAGTTGCCTATTCTAAATCTTATAAAAAATCGTTATGGGCTTACGGAATGTACACTAGCCTTGGAGGTTTAGTTTCTCAACTAATTTTTTCTATTGATATAATTACCATCGGTTTTTTAATAAAAGACCCTACAAGTGTGGCACTTTACAAAACGGCAAGTATTATTCCTTTTTCGCTCCTGTTTATACCTGTTGGAGTTATGAAAACCGATTTGATAAAAATTACACAGAATTATAAAAATAAGGCATTCCTAAAAAATTATGTAAAAAATTACTTTAAGCTTTTCTTAATTATTGCTGCAGTAACTTTTACAGGTTTATACTTTTGTGCTTCGTTTATAATGAGCTTATTTGGTAGCGAATATTTAATTGCTAAAGATTTAATACCCGTTTTTGGTTTTGGTTTGGTTGGTGCATTTTTGTTTAGAAACCCATTCGGAAACATTATTACCTGCGTAGGTTGGTCTAAAACAAACACCATTATTTCTATAGCGGTACTTTTACTAGATATTATTTTAAATGTTATTATGGTAGAAAAATATGGAATTATTGGTGCTGCCTACTCTACCTCTCTTTTATTATGGATAGCAGGTATTGCATCGTACATTGCCTTTAAGAAATATTTAACAACCTTAGATTAAATACATTTTTTTACCCATTTTTGCAAGGTATGTCAAAAATTAACAAACTTATAAAAGGTTTATTCTTACTTGCTAAGAAACCATTTTTAATTAACAACATTATAGAAAATGAGTATGTTTATAAAGATGCCGTACTCAAAAAAAATCCAGCATTAAGCAATGGGTTTTCAATGATAGATTTAACTACCCTGCTTCCTAATTTTAATGAGGTTATTAATCCTTTTTCTTTTTTAGATGGTGGTTCATTAATTACCGATTTAGCTTTATTAAAAGGTTTAGTAAAACAAAAAGAAAATTGTACTTATTTTGAGATTGGTACTTGGCGTGGTGAAAGTGTTAGCAATGTTGCCCAACACACTAAAGAATGTTTTACACTTAACTTATCTGATAAAGCACTTAAAAATTTTGGTTGTAATGCCGAATATATTAGTCAACAAGCATTTTACTCTAAAAACATTAAAAATGTAACTCACTTAAAAGGCAACTCTTTTAACTTTGATTTTTCGCCTTATTACAATAAATGTGATGTTATTTTTGTTGATGGAGATCATAAATACCAAAGCGTTTTAAATGATACTAAAATTGCATTTAAACTACTTAAAGATGAAAACTCTATTATTGTTTGGCACGATTACGCTAGTAACCCCGGAGCAATAAGGTGGGATGTTTTAAAAGGTATTTATGATGGCACTCCAGAAATAGCACGACCTAATTTACACTGTGTTTCTAATACACTTTGTGCCATTTTTACTAAGCAAAAAATAGCCACAATAGATAGTACAAAAATTACTCCTACCAAAAAGTTTACCGTAAGTATTAAGGCCGATTTACTTTAACAGTGTTATATCTTCAATTCCTACGGTACGCTCTACAGTAAAACCTTCGGCATACTCGGTATTAATATCTCTGGCAAAATTTGCCATTCGAGCTTTAATAAAATCAAAAAACTTTTTACTAGAAATTGGCGTTTCTGGCAAATCAGATTTAGGGTTGTAAAATTGAGAACTAAAAGCTAAAATAGATTCCATTTTTTTAGCTACAAAAGGAGTTACATCTACTACAAAATCGGGTTTTAAAAATCTATCTTGTATGTAATTATAAACCGCTTTAGGTCTCCAAAGTTCTTGTTTACTTCCATCCAATTCTGTTTCTATTCTTACTAATCCCGAATAAAAACAAGCTTCAGAAACTAATTGAGATGCTCTACCATGATCAGGATGCCTATCTTTTGGAGCATTAGATAAAATCACATCTGGTTGGTATTTTCTTAGCATTTTAATAATTTCTATTTGATGTGCTTTATCATTTGTAAAAAACCCATCAGCAAAACCTAAATTTTCTCTTACCTCAATGCCCAAAATTTTAGCAGAATTAGCTGCCTCTACTAAACGTAATTCTCCACTCCCTCTACTTCCTAACTCACCGTGTGTTAAATCTAATATTCCTACTTTTTTGCCTTGTGCAATGTGTTTTAATAACGTTCCAGAACATCCTAATTCTACATCATCAGGATGAACACCAATTGCCAAAATATCTAATTTCAAATTCATAACTTTTTAACTATTACAACTTACAATTCTATCTCTACCATTAATATCCTTTACAATATTAACGTTTTTAAATTTTTTATTGATGAGCATTAATTTTACTTCCTCTCCATAAAATTCATTTATCTCAAAATAAAGCTTACCCTTATCTGTTAAATGATTTAACGCAAAATTTGCAATGGCAATGTAAAATATTAATGGTGTTTCATCAGCTACAAATAACGCCAAATGAGGCTCAAAATTGAGTACATTCTCTTGCATTAATTTCTTTTCTTTTAAAGTAATGTATGGCGGATTACTTACAATAACATTAAATTTATTTGCTATTTCTTTAGGTTTTAAAATGTTCATCAAATTAAAATCAACACTAACATTATTTAACGCTGCATTTTCTTTAGCTAGTTGAAGTGCTTTTTCAGAAACATCAACAGCCAAAACAGCTGAGTTTAATAAATTATTTTTTAGTGCAATAGCAATACAACCAGTACCTGTGCCAACATCCAAAAGTGATAATTGATTTAAGGTTTTATTTTCTTCAATAATAAGTCTTACCAACTCTTCTGTTTCTGGTCTTGGAATTAAAGTATGCTCGCTTACTTTAAATCTTAAATCATAAAATTCCCACTCTCCTATTATATGTGCTAATGGTTTTTTTGTTTTTAATTGGGCAACTATTGTTGTTAATTTTTCAAAATCCGAATCCGAAAATAAATCCGACTTATTTAAACTTAAATCAACTCTATCTAAATTAAAAAAATGTGTAAAAGTTATATGTAAAATTTGAGTTAACTCTGCAGCATCAAAAACAACTGTTAATTCTTGCTTAAAGTAATTTATTGCTGTAGCTAAGGTTCTATTTAAAATTCCCATTAAAACCAAAAATATTCATTTTTGATGGCATAAAATATAATCTTAAAAACTAATCTTTATATTCATTTTTGAATCTATCAAATATTATTAACTTGTGCACGCATAAAACAACTACTAATATGAAAAAATATAATTTACTATTACTTTCTTTTTTGATGCTAATAGCTTTTACAAATTATGCTCAAAACGAAGTAAATGTTGGCGATTCTACAGCTTTAGACGGTTTAAAAGCATTAGAATATTACAATGTTGGAATAGAAAAATTTAATGCTAAAGATTATCAAAATGCCATTTTACAATTTGATACAGCAATTATTATTTCTAAAAGTTATGAAAAGGCATACTTTAATAGAGGCTCAGCAAAGTATCATTTAAAAGATTATCAAAACGCTTTATTAGATTTTGATACCTCCATAGTTTTAAATCCTGATACAAGCGAAGCTTATTATTTAAGAGGCAGAACACATCAAGAATTTAAAAATGATACTGCAGCATTAAAAGATTTTAATGCTGCAATTAGAGTAGATGATACTAATGCAGATGCTTATTATTACAGAGCTGTTTACTTATTTTTAGAAGAAAAATACACCAATGCTATTGCTGATTATACTGCTGCTATTAAAAATCAACCAAAACATGCTTATGCTTATAATGATAGAGGTAGTGCTAAAAAACAATTAAAAGATTTTACTGGTGCGATAACCGATTACAAAAAAGCCATTGAAATTGATCCTTCTTTAGCATTTGTTTACAACAATTTAGGCAGTGCTTTAAGAAACAACAAACAATATGATGAAGCAATTGCTAATTACGATAAAGCAATTAGTTTAAAAGATGATTATTATGTTGCATACAACAATAGAGGGTTTACAAAACACGAAAAAGGCGACTACAAAAATGCCATTGAAGATTTTAATGATGCAATCCGTTTAAAAGCAAGTTACACTTTTGCATACAACAATAGAGCTGCTTCTAAATACAAACTAAAAGATTATAAAGGTGCTGAAAAAGATTGTAGCAACGCATTAATTTTAGACCAATCGTATGCCGCAGCATATTTAAATAGAGGTATTGCCAGAGAAATGTTAAGAAAACAAGATGAAGCTTGTGAAGATTGGAATAAAGCTGCTTCTTTAGGTCTAAAAAATGGAAAATCATTTGTACAACAAAGTTGTAACTAACACAAAGAAATTACACACATGAAAAAATACATATATCTTTTAAGTTTTATGATTTTGGCTGCAAATATTAATGCCCAAAACATTCCTTTTGATAAAAAAATATTTAAAGAAAGAAAAGAAGAGTTTAAAGCAGCCAAAAATAACCTTGATGAAGGAGAAGATTTGTTTAACATTTTTCCTACAACGTTTTTAAACATTACCTCTGATGATTATAAAGGAAGAATGTTTAATTACAGAATAGCTCTACCCTACTTATATAAAGCCAATAAGTTTAACCCTAATAACGCTGAGTTAAATTATAAAATTGGAAGATGCTACTTGGTTAACGCTGTTTATAAAGAGGAAGCAATACCTCATTTATTAAAAGCTTTAGAACTAAGCCCAAGCGTAGCAAACGATATTCAATACCACTTAGGTATTGGTTATCATTTAACCATGGAGTTTGATAAAGCAATTGCTGCTTTTAATGCTTACAAAGCTAAAATACCCACTAAAAATATTGAAGAGTTAGCAGATGTAAATAAACGAATTGCAGAATGTACCGTTGGTAAAGAATTAGTTTTAAACCCTGAGAGAGTTTTTATTGACAATTTTGGCAAGCCAGTAAATGGTAAATATCCTGATTATGGGGCAATAATTTCTGCAGATGAAGCTGTTATGATGTTTACATCCCGAAGAAACACATCTACAGGAGCTTCTAAAATGGAACCTGGACAAAGCGATTATGATGAAGATATTTACATTACTAAAAAAGATAATGGTAAATGGTCTGTCCCAGAAAATATGGGAGAATTAATAAACACTGTAGGACATGATGCTACAACTGCGGTATCACCAGATGCCCAAAGTATGCTTTTATATAAAGGCACTAATGAAGGCGATTTGTATGAATGTAAGTTAGTTGGAGATGTTTGGTCAAAACCAAAAAAAATGAATAAAAACATTAATTCTAAGTATAAGGAAAGCTCTGCCAGCTACTCTAATGATGGTAAAACCCTTTATTTTGTAAGTAACAAACCTGGCGGAATTGGAGGTTTAGACATATATGTAACAAAATGGGATGAAACAACCCAAGATTGGGGAATAGCAGAAAACTTAGGCCCTACAATAAATACTAAATATAGCGAAGAGGCAGTATTTTTTCATCCTGATGGTACAACCCTTTACTTTAGTTCTAGAGGGCACAATACTATGGGTAATTATGATGTTTTTAAATCTACATTAAAAAAAGATGGATCTTGGAGCACGCCAAAAAACATGGGATACCCAATAAACACTGTTGATGATGATGCTTTTTTTGTAATAAATGCAAGCGGAAGAAGGGGGTATTATTCTTCTTTTAAAGAAGATGGGCATGGAGAAAAAGATATTTATATGATTACTTTTTTAGGACCAGAAAAACCGACTCAATTAAGCTCTGAAGATAATTTGTTAGCTAGTATTACCAAACCTGTTGGCGAAAAAGTGGAAGAGAAAAAAATTGATGCTATGAGTAAACGTATAACTATTTTAAAAGGTGTTGTACATGATTATAAAACATTAGAACCAGTTGAAGCCTCTTTAGAGCTAATTGATGTTGATGAAAATGTAACCTTAGCTACTTTTAAAAACAATAAAACAACTGGTAAGTACCTTGTATCTTTACCTTCTGGTAAAAACTATGGTTTAATTATTAGAAAAGAAAATTATCTTTTCCATTCCGAAAATTTTAACATTCCTGATTCTGCTGCTTATAAAGAAATTGTAATGGATCTTGGATTGAAGGAAATTGAAATTGGAAATATCATCATCTTAAACAATATTTTTTATGATTATAGTAAGTCTTCTTTACGAGATGCATCTAAAAATGAGTTAGATAGATTAGTTAAATTGTTACAAGAAAACAATACCATTAAAATTGAACTTTCTGCTCATACCGATTCAAGAGGAACTAATACTTACAACCAAAAATTATCTCAAGAAAGAGCTCAAACTTGTGTAGATTACTTAATTAAACACGGTATTCCTAAAGAAAGTTTAGTATCTAAAGGTTACGGAGAAACGCACTTAATCAAATCTGATGAAGAAATTGCTAAGCTTAAATTTAATGACGAAAAAGAAGCTGCTCATCAAGAAAACAGAAGAACAGAATTTAAAATTATAGCTAAATAATTTTTAACTATATTTGAAACTTAATATTTATAAATAATTACAATGAAAAAAGGAACAGTAAAATTTTTCAACGGAACAAAAGGATTTGGATTTGTTGTTGATGCAGAAGATGGTACAGAATATTTTGTACATGTTAGTGGTTTAATTGACGAAATTAACGAAGGTGACGAGGTTGAGTTTGAATTACAAGAAGGAAGAAAAGGATTAAACGCAGTAAACGTAAAAGTAGTTTAATAGCGGTTTTATTATAAAAAAAAAGCTCCAACATTAATTTGTTGGAGCTTTTTTTATGTTTTAACTCAATTTTAAAGTAAGCTCTCTATAATTTTTTCAATAGAGTAACCATCAGCTTCAGCTTTATAGTTCCTAACAATTCTGTGCCTTAATATAGGCTCTGCTACTGCTTTAACATCTTCAATGTCTGGAGAATATTTTCCGTTGATAGCCGCATGGCATTTAGCCCCAATAATTAAATATTGTGATGCTCTTGGCCCTGCTCCCCAACTTAAATAATCATTTACTACATTAGTAGAAAATTGATTACCCATCCTAGTACTATTTACCAATTTTACAGCATATTCCATTACATTATCTGTAACTGGTAACTGCCTTATTAATTTTTGGAAATAAATAATTTCATCTCCATTCATAACATTTTTTAACTCAACTTTTTTATCAGTTGTTGTATTTTTAACGATGGCTAACTCCTCTTCATATTTAGGATAATCTACCCAAACATTAAACATAAAACGATCTAATTGAGCTTCTGGTAAAGGGTAAGTTCCTTCTTGTTCTATTGGGTTTTGTGTTGCTAATACAAAAAATGGTTCACTTAACTTATATTGGTGTCCTGCTGCAGTTACTGTTCTTTCTTGCATGGCTTCTAACAATGCCGATTGCGTTTTGGGTGGTGTTCTATTTATCTCATCTGCCAAAATGATGTTAGAAAATAAAGGCCCTTTAACAAACTTAAAGTTTTTATTTTCATCTAAAATTTCAGACCCAATAATATCTGATGGCATTAAATCTGGCGTAAATTGTATTCTATTAAAATTTAATCCTAACGATTCTGAAATAGTGCTAACTAATAATGTTTTAGCCAATCCAGGAACTCCTACTAACAAACAATGTCCTCTACTAAAAATAGAAATAAGAACTTTTTTAATTACTTCATCCTGACCAACAATTACTTTACCAATTTCATTGGTTAAATCCTTATACCTTCCAACAAAAGCATCTATCGCTTCTGCTTCCGATTTATATTTATTTTCTGTCATATTAAAGTTATAGGAATTAAAAAAAATTAAATTAGGATTATTTTATCCAACTATTATCATAGTTACAGTTTTTGTAATCATCATCTAACTTAATGTAAGTATTAGCAACTCTTGTAACAATCCATTCTTTTGTTGCTTTTTGCTGTTTATCCATCAAAGCAGCATTTTGTATTTTAGAGTAATCTTCTTCAAAGGTAGCTTTATGAGGTTCGGTTTTTGTAATTAGTTTAATAATTCTATATCCTTTTTTACCATCTTGGCTTTGAGCTGGAACTGGGCTTGAAACATCTCCAACTTTCATTTTATCTACCGAATAATAAACCTGAGGGTTTAGCTGATCAATATCAAAAATAGATGTTCCACTTTGCGGATTTACAACCAATCCTCTACTTTTTTTAGTTTGTTCATCATCAGAATATATTGCAGCTAATTCTTCAAAAGTTAACGTATCTGTAGTAAGTAAACCGTGTACACTATCTGCTAAATTTTTAGTAATTTCTACTTGTTTTTCATCCACTTGCACTTTTACTAAAATGTGTTTTACTTTAACTTTCTGCCCTCTTCTTTCTACTAACTGCATTATATGATAACCATATTGGGTTTCAACAATTTCTGAAACTGCTTTATTTTTTAATTTAAACGCTACAATAGAAAATTCAGGAACCAATTCAGCTCTCCCCATAAAACCTAGCTCGCCACCATTTTTGGCAGATCCTTCATCTTCAGAATACAATATTGCTAAAGTAGAAAAATCCTCACCATTAATTATTCGCTCCCTAAAAGCATTAATTTTATCTTTTGCTGCCTGTTTTGCCTCATCACTTTCTTTGGCATTAAACAAAATTTGAGCATATTCTACTTCAGACTCTAGGGTTGGTACACTATCAGGATGTAAAGCATTAAAATAAGTTTTAACTTCTTTTGGTGTTGTTTGAATATTAGATGTAATCTGACCTTTCATTCTTTGACTAAGCATTTGGTCTTTTACAATAACTCTAAACTCTTCTTTAATTTCTAAAATTGATTTTTTGTAATACTCTTCTAATCTTTTTTCAGAACCAATTTGAGCAATAAAATAGTTCATTCTTCTATCTATTTCCGATTCTACTTCTGCATCAGAAACAACAACACTATCAATTCCTGCTTGGTGGATAAGTAATTTTTGAAATAACAACTCCTCCATTAATTCGCACCTTGTGTTATCATCAACCAAAACTCCCTGTGCTCTAATAGATGTTATTTGAGATTCTAAATCTGATTGTAAGATAATATTACCGCCAACAACCCCAATAATCTTGTCAATAAGCTTCCCTTCGTCTTGAGCTTTTACACTGTAATTTAGTGTTAGTAATATCGCTACTAAAAATGTTATTTTATTTTTCATCATTTGTTTTCTCGTAAATTTCAAAATCCTTAGCCATTAAAGCTTCCTGATATAATTCTTCTCTTATTCTATTTACCAAACTTAATTTTCTTTTATTAATAATAATGTTTTTAATGTTATGAGATTCAAAACTTAAAGGCGAAACCCCTCCTTTAAGTTTAAAATCGTTTATGTGCACAAAGTAAATTGATAAAGAATCTTCTATTTCTAAGTTAATGTTATTTTTTAAGAAGTTACTATTTTGAGAGAGATTAAAAGGTATCTCTTGTTTTAATTCATCAAAATATATCCATTGGTTTTCGTTTAAATGAAACTTCTCTGCATATTGATGAGCCAATTCTTTAAGCTTTTCAAGCTCTTCCTTTTTTTCTGTTTTATATAATTTCCTAAGTTTTTTAAGTTTTGGAGCTTTTTTATTTATTTTAAGGTAACGTAATTTAACAATGTCATCTTTTAACTCAAAGTTTTGATTGTTCTCAGCATAAAAAGTTTCAATTTCTTTATTGTTAACAACAGTATCTAAACGTTGTTTAATTAACTCCTTTTCATAAGAAAAAATAATTAGAGAGTTTCGGTAATCTTCAAGCTGTTTTTTTACATCTTTTTGATTTTCTTTTAAATTTAATTCTGCCTTTTGTAGTATTAAATTATCCTTAACCCATCCTTGAATGTAATTATTAATTATTAACGAACTATCTGTTAACGTTGTTTCTAAAGGCACAATACCTACAATATCAGATTCTAGCAAAATTTTATCTCCAACCCTTGCAATTGGTAATTCTGTTACTTCTTCATCTAATAAAGAACAAGAAATAATAAAAGGGATGAGGAAGAAAAATAAAAATCTCATAAATGTAAAAAAGCTGCTAATTACAATATTAGCAGCTTATTGTTTCTTAATAGTATTACTTAACTAATTTTAACACTTCTTGGTTAACTTCTACTTTATATTTAGCTTCAAGCTCTTTAATCCATTCTTGCTCTAAATAGTTTTGATAATCTGAAGTAATTAAACCTTTAATTTCATCAATCTTTTTAGGTGTTGGTTTTAAAACCTCTTTAACCTCTACAATAATTACTCTTTCTCCATCAACAACATTAGAGCTTGCTCCTTTTTCCCACTTCGCTTTATCTACAATAGCATTATCTCCTTTAGCATATTTATTTGTTTCAATTTTTAAGGCTAATTGAGAGTCTATGTTAATCATTTTTAACAAATCTTCATTGGTGTAAGCTTTCTTACTTCTTTTACTAAGTAACTTTTTTAATTTAGTTGCAACTTGCTCATTACTACAAGTGTAAAGTGTTGCATCAACTCTTTCTCCCCACATGTAATTACCTTTATTTTTCTCATAAAAGTTATATAATCCTAAAGAATCTTTAACCGCTTTAGACCAAACTTTTTCATCTGTTAAATCAAACAATAATATCCCATCTCGGTATTCTTGTAGCAACAATTTAAATTCTTTATTTGTTTTAGATAATCTAGAATCTTTAAAAGCTACAGCTTTATTGTATAAAGTTTTAGCGTAAGTTCTATTTATATCAGCTTCAATGTTAACTACTTGATTTGGTCTTACGGCATTTTTCTTCTTTGCAAAATCATTGGCAAAATCTGTTTGTGTATATTCAAATTTATCTCCATCTTTTGCATAAAAACCAAACATTAGTTTAGTATGTTTTTTGGCTTTAGATGCTTCCCAACTTCCTTTAATGTAAGATTCTTTATCTACCAATTGATAAAAATCATTTCTTTCTTTTATGTTTTCAACAAAACCATTTTCGTCTTTAATTTTCTTTAATAAAGAAGCCTTACTTTTATTAGATCTTGTATCTCTTGCAACCTTAACTTTAATGCTTTCTTTTAATTCATCAAAAGAACCAATTTGTTTAAGGCTTAATCGTTTAATAATGTGCCATCCAAAATCTGTTTTTATAGGTTTAGAAACATCTCCATCATTAGCTAATCCATAAGCTGCGTTTTCAAATGATTCAACCATTTTACCAGCGTTAAACTCAGGTAATTCTCCACCTTTTTTTGCCGACCCTGTATCATCAGAATACTGTTTAGCTAAAGTTGCAAAATCTTGTTTTTCAGTAATAATTTTATTATAAATTTCATTTATTTTTTCTTCCTCAATTTTAGCGTTTTTAGCTACCTCTTGCCCTTTTTTATTTGATTTTACCATAATGTGGGCTACTTTTATTAACCCTCTTGATGGCCGTTTATCAATAACTTTAATTATGTGATACCCAAATTTAGATCTTATTGGTAAAGATACTTCACCAACCTTTGTATTAAACGCTCCCGACTCAAAAGGATAAACCATGTGAAAAGCAGTAAAATAACCCAAATTGCCTCCGTTTTTTTGTACCGATGGATCTGAAGATACCTCTTTAGCAACTGATGAAAAATCTTCTCCACCAACAACTCTTTTTCTAGCTTGTAAAGCTTTTTTATATGCTATAAGTGTATCTTGTGCACTTGCATTTTCATCTACTTTAAATAAGATATGGCTTGCTTTAACATCCCATTTCATTCTTTCATAAGCCTCTTCAATTAAAGATTCAGTAACCTCTTTATCCGTTAAATATGGTAACGAAAGCTGTCCTCTGTAACCGTTTAATTCTTTCTTAAATTTTGGAACAGTATCATAACCTAAATCTTCTGCTTCTCTCACTTTTAGCTTAAACTTAATATATAAGTCTAAATATTCTTGAATAGACTCTTGAGTTTTTTCTTTAGAGTTATTCTTATTATAAATTGCATTAAATTCTGACAATAAAACATCTTTACCTCCAATTTTTAATAAAACAGGATCTTTTTCTTGCCCATTAACAGTTAAAACTGATATAGCTAATAATAATATTGATACAATTTTTTTCATCTATTTATTTATTTTATTCCTATTAAAATTTATTTATCTTCTTGAGTAATTTGGTGCCTCTCTTGTAATACTTATGTTATGAGGATGGCTTTCTGTTACTCCAGAACTTGTAATTCTTATAAACTTTGCATTTTTTAAATCTTCTATATTTGCAGATCCACAATATCCCATACCAGCTTTTAAACCGCCAACCATTTGGTAAATTACCTCACTTAAAAAACCTTTGTAAGGCACTCTTCCAGAAATTCCTTCAGGAACCAATTTTTGAATATCATCTTCTGCATCCTGAAAATACCTGTCTTTAGATCCTTTTTGCATCGCTTCTATAGATCCCATTCCTCTGTATGCTTTAAATTTTCTTCCTTCAAAAATTATTGTTTCGCCTGGCGATTCATCAACTCCTGCAAACAAAGAACCTGCCATTATTGAATCTGCTCCAGCAGACATGGCTTTAACAATATCTCCTGTAAAGCGTATTCCACCATCTGCAATCAATGGCACTCCAGTTCCTTTTAAACCTTCTGCAACCATCATTACCGCACTTAACTGTGGCACACCTACTCCTGCAATAATTCTTGTTGTACAAATAGAACCTGGTCCTATTCCTACTTTTACAGCATCTGCACCAGCATCTGCTAAAGCCTTAGCAGCTTCGGCTGTTGCAATGTTACCAACAACGACCTGCAATGTTGGATATTGTGCTTTTACTTTTTTTAGCGTTTCTATAACACCCCTAGAGTGCCCGTGAGCTGTATCAATAATAATAGCATCAACTCCAGCATTAAAAAGAGCATCAACCCTTTCCATAACATCTGCAGTAACACCTACTCCTGCTGCAACTCGCAACCTGCCAAACTGATCTTTACAAGCATTTGGCTTTAATTTTACTTTAGTAATATCTTTATAGGTAATTAAGCCTATTAACTCATTGTTATCATTAACAACAGGTAGTTTCTCAATTTTATACTCTTGTAAAATCTCACGAGCATTTTCTAAACTTGTTCCTTCTTTTGTTGTAATAATATTTTCAGAAGTCATTATTCCTTTTACAGGAACATTTATATCTTTTTGAAATCTTAAATCTCTATTGGTTACAATACCTACTAACTTTTTAGCACTATCAACAACTGGTATTCCTCCAATTTTATGAAGCTTCATTAATTTTAAAGCGTCACTAACATTACAATCTACAGACAATGTAACAGGATCTTGTATCATTCCACTTTCCGAGCGTTTTACAATTCTAACCTTTTCTGCCTGAGCTTCTATAGACATATTTTTGTGTAAAACACCAATACCACCCTCATGAGCAATTGCTATAGCCAATTTAGATTCTGTAACAGTATCCATTGCTGCAGATACAATAGGAATGTTTAGCGTAATTTCTTTTGTAAATTGTGTAGAAACATTTACATCTCTAGGAAGAATTTCTGAATAAGCAGGTACCATAAGAACATCGTCATACGTTAAACCTTCGCCAATAATTTTACCTGATTGATTGTCCATGAATTTTTGAATTAAAATTCACGCAAAACTAATAAATTTTACCCTTTTTTTTAGGTATTTTTTTAAGATAATTGTGTTGGTTTTTGGATTGCTAAACAGCAATGTCACTTTAAACTAAAAACTACCACTTTTACAAAGGAAGATACTAACCTAACTTCTAAATAATAATTAGAATTAAGACCGTTGCAAAACTGTATCCTTTTTTTTTGATTTTAGGCTTATCTTTTATCCAATTTTATAGGAATAAAAAATGCCTGAAAAATTTCAGGCATTAAATCTTATATTCAACTCAGATTAATAAGTTTTGTGATAAAAATTCTATTCAGATGCTCCAATTCTTATGCCTATTTTAAGAGAAATTCTTAAATCTATTGGCAAAGAATTACCAATATAAGGTATGTAATCATCTTCATCAAAATTTTCATCGTTTTCAGCTAAATCATCAGAGTAAGAAACACTGTTTCCTAAAAATTTTCCTATTCCAAAAGTTGCCTCCAAAAACAATGCTCCAGAAGTTTTCCATTTATAACCAGCCATTGCACCTAAAGCAAAACCAGAGGTAGAAACATCAGTTTGTTTAAAGCTAATTACGCCTGTTGTACTTGTTTGAATAAAAGTATTATCTGAAGCTTTAGAAGACCTATATTTACCATATAACCCCATATAAATACCATCATTACCTTTATTGGGCGTAAAAAAAGCTTTATACTCTGGTATAATGTTTATCTCCGAATACTTATACTTACCATCTATGACTGCATATAATGGGTTATTAGAAACTCCGTCATCAAACATATTTTTAGATGATATATTAAAGTTTATCCCTACAGAATTATTTGGATTAATTGCATATTCATATCCTAATCCATATTTAGAAAATGCAAAACCCAATACATCAACACTAATATCGTGTTGTGCTTTTATTGTTGTTCCTGAAATTAGTAAGGCTATAATAAATAATTTTTTCATGTCTCTATTTTTATTAAAATAAGTAAGCTCTAAGATAAAATTTTAGAGCCTACTAAAAATTAGTAAAGTGATTTATAAGTTACATTAGCTTTAGGGCCTTTTCCATAAGCAACTCCTATATCTCTAATCGCTTTAATTCTTTCACTTTCTTGTTGTTGATCCTTAACAATATACTTCCACTCTCTTGCATCTATTTGCTTTACTTTTGCTGCAATTTTATTAGCTAAAGTTCTTGCCTGAGGAGCACATGATGCATCAGGGTCAATTGAAGCTAACATTCTTCCAGCTTCTTCTGCAGCAGCCATATCTTGAGCTGCATTCCAAATACCTGTTGCTTTTTGTAATTTAATTTTACAATCTCTATCAATTTGTTTTTTATAAATTGGTTTGATAGCATTCATTGCTTTTACGTAACACTCTTCGCAAGCACTAGGAATAGCTGACAACATATAAATAGCTTGTTCGTATTTATTTTGATCTGCTAAAGTGTTTGCTTTCTTAATAATTAAATCACAGTTGTCTTTATAATATTGTATAATCTTTTCTTTACCAGTTTTAACAAATGCCTGGACATCTGGGTTTTTAGGACTAATTCGCTTTAAAGCCGAAATGTATGCCTTATTCTCATTTGTTCCTACCCCTTTTACTGAAATTGTTTCACTAGCAAAAACAGTACCTTCAATACCATCTCCAATATAAAGTGTAATATCTAAATTATAAGCGTGCATTGGTGGTGGACCAGGTAAAATATCTTTGCTCATTACACTAACATTTGCCGAAATAATAAACCTAGTATTAAAAGGGCTACCACCTAAACCATTTCTTGTAACAACTTGCTTAAGTTTATTAGTTAAATTTTTTCTAGCAACTCTTGGCATACCTTCAATTGTTGGTGGCACCCAAGATGTTAGCATTATTCTATTTTCATCTTTTGAAGCTGATGATTGAGCAAAACTTATTGTACTTGAAAATACAATAGTTGCAACCAACAGCAATTGTGTTATTTTTTTCATAATCTATTTTTTTAATACTTATTCTATTTACCACCAATAATAATTGTTGCTCTTCCTAATCCTTTCATTACAACTTTATTAGGCACAAGGTAAGGCTCGTTTTTTAAGAATTTACTTAAACCTTTTACAAATCTACGTGCATCTTGTGCTCTTCCTTTAGCATTATATAAATCAATTCTAACTTGCTCAAAAAGTGCCATATTTTCTGTAATATCTGTAGTACTAAACCTTCCTTTTACTGTATTATCAGCCAGCCAATCTTCAATAATTGTACCAAGTTCTTCATCGTCTGGTCCTAATTCTGATTCTAAATCATATTCAGAGTCATCCCATTTTTGAACTCTCACAATAATTTCTCTACCATTAGCAAACATATCCTCAAAATGAGCTTGTAAACTACCAGTAAAATTATCAATATGAGCCGTTACAGCTTCTTTTAATAAAACAGGTGCTTCAGCACTAAAAGAAGGTGCTCCTGTTCCATTTGCTCCTGCAATTTGTTTATCCGTATAAGCATCTAAACCTTGTAAAATAAAGGTAATCGATTTTTTTGGTCCTGTTTGGTTCACCGACCAAGTCATTTGAATAATAATATCTGCTTTAGCAACTTTTTTCAATGCATCAATTGGATTTTCATCTACAGAAGCTCCAGTTTCTTTAGAAGATCTCATATTATCCTCTGCAGCATTAGACTCTAATGTTTTAATAGCAGATTCCATATTTTTTAAAGGGAATCCTCTTTCTGCCATCATATCATTTATAGATGCAATAACCAACAGTAAATCTGTGTTTTCTTGCATGGCTCTTTTATAATCTGGTATTTTTACTTTAGTACCTTGATTATCAAATTCCATCATATAACCATTAGTATTACACCAAGCATCACTTGGTACAACCATTAAAGTTGGTTTTTTTGCCTGTCCGAAAGCCAAAGTAATTCCTACTAATACTAGGCTGCATGTTATAAATATTTTTTTCATATTGTTAATTTTTAATTGTTTTTAAGTTAATTATTTTTATTTAGGTAAAATACCATCATTTATCATTCTAGTTTTAAGCTTAGCTCTTTGCACTCTAATTATTACCCCATAGGTTACTTGATCTCCAGCCTTTTTCCTTCCAGAAACTACAGAAAAGTGTGCATCAGAACCATCTTCCCCAGTTATAAATTCGGTAAAAGGTCCTCCATCAACAAAAAAAGCATTAAAATAATCTTCTTTTTTCTCTTTGATGTTAGAGTCGA
This sequence comes from Vicingaceae bacterium, assembly GCA_049608005.1. Lineage (GTDB taxonomy): Bacteria > Bacteroidota > Bacteroidia > Flavobacteriales_E > Vicingaceae. Next base: position 9,466 of record JBMYXB010000014.1, on the reverse strand, counting down.
ATAAAATAGGTTTTAAATTACACCCTTTATTACTTTGTATTCCTTTAAACAAAACTGTGCTTAGTCCATTTTTTTTAGCTTGCTCAATAGCATCCTCTCTATTTCTTCCACTCCCCCAACCTCTAACGGTTTGTGATCCATCTCCTTCTGCACCTATACATTCTGTTTCATAAGTGTAATTTCCTGCACCTTTCATTTGTGTACTTCCGCAAGAAGTTATTAAAGTAGTTGCCACTGCAACACTTAATATTGTACCTAGTATTAATGTTATCTTTTTCATGATATAAGTTGTTGTTTATAAAATAACTGAAATTTATTTTTTGTCTAAAAACCAGAAGATAAGCCTTTTATAATTCCTGCTGCTTCTAAATCTTTTCTTAAAGCACTAGAATTTACAGTAACAATTACACCAACCTTGTATTTATAGCCTTTAATATTAACTTTCATTACTTCTGGTGTAGCATCTGCCGAATGAGAAACAAATTTCATGTATTTACCACCATTAATATCAAAAAAGTTATCAAAAAACTCTTTCTTTTGCTCGTAAACAGAAGGATCTGTAACTAAAGCTCGTTGATTAGTACAACCTTGCCCTCCACCAGCATAACCTTGAAAAACAATTCCGTGAACTGCATTTTTTTTAGACTGCATATTAGCAACATTAGCTTTTTTAGAATACGACCAAACTTTAATAACCTTAGTTCCTGGCTTACCAATTCCAACACATTCTATTTCATACTTCCATTCTTCAGTATCTTTCTGAGCTTTCTTTTTCTTTGATATTTGAGCATTAGATACCAACCCAAATGCAACAAAAACCATGGTTAAAATTGCTGCCTTGTTTATTATTCTTTTCATAATTTATTATTTAGTTGTTAATTATTTTGTTTTAATTAATTTGTCTTAAAAGCATACCAGGATAGTATTTTCCTTTTCCTTTAAAATGTGTAAATGTTATATCTTGTTTTTTTACTGGCTTGCCATTTTCATCTAACTCCCCTTCGTCAGATACATTATCCCAAATATTTTTTTTATCTACTGTAACAGTTCCTTTTCTTTTCCATTTTACTTTACCATCAGCATCCATTTGCTTTTCTAAAACTTCATACCTATCCCCTTTCTGTACACCTTCTTTTAAACCAATTTTTGCCCCTATAGGATCTACACTTACCATTGGTGTTTTAGTTCTAAAAGCTTCAAATCTTCTTTGTAATTTAGCATACACAGCATCAATAGACTTTAAAGTAGCTTTTTGAATAATTGACTCTTTGCTTTGTGAATCTTTACCCAATCCTGTAACTAAAGATTTTGCTTTTTGAAACCCTAATAACTTTAACTCAAATAAGTTAGTATTATCAAACATTTCTTTTTTAGCTGGATCAATAGCAGAATCATCCATCCACATAGATTGATAAAAAACTGCCGCTATAGAGTCTGTAAATTGTAATTGATATAAATATGCCGTAGTCCAAACAGAATAACCTTCACGAGCTTTCTCATAAGCACTTTTAGCTTTTGCTTTTGCTGCATTTTTTAGCGCATCAACAGAAATTTCTGAAGCAACACCAAGAGCAATATCATAAGCAATTCTAGCGGCAACCTCATTACTTACAAATTTTGTATGATGTACAACAACAAAAGAATTTCCTATCAACTCTTCTCCAGCATCAGCCAACATTGCCTCTCCTCTTTCTGTGCTATTAGCAGCAGCTTTATCTTGTGCAGAAGCATCATACATTCCTCTTTCGCCAATTAAATCCATATTAAATCCACCCTGCTCGCTTCTGCCGAACCATTTTGCCATCATAGCATTAGCTACTTTATTTTTATTAAAAAAAGCATTAATTTCAGGACTCATATCTTTTTCTTCAGCTCTTTTTTCCTTTTTACTTTTCTCTGCGTCAGCAGGTGTCGACTCAGCCGGAGCAATTGTTATTAATTTTTCTTTAATCGTATGATCATTATACTTACTTGGTACTGGAGCTGATTTAAAAGTATTTAAAATTAGATCCATATTAGGTAACTTTTCCTCCTCAATTAACATGGTGTGCAATGAGCTCCTTCTGTATTTAACTACAGCATCTTTTTTACCCGATTTTGATATTTTACCATTCTCTTTTTTCTTCTTATCAGAATTTTTCTGAGCAAAAGCAGCATTGTTTAGTGAGCCGATCACTAAAAATGAAAGAAATGCTATTTTAAAAAATTGTTTTGCCTTGTTGTTTTTATAATTCATCTATTACCTTTTAAATAGTTATTGTTTTTTATCTTATTCGATAATTTTTAATTACCTGTTTGATCTTTAATTGCTGCCAACTGAGCTGGTATCGCATCCTTAGTTTCTGTCAATGCTTTTGCAGCCATATTTGCCGATTTTGCGGCCTTTATTGCTTTTGGCTTAGGTGTTATGTTTTTAGCCGTTTGTATTACATTTTTAGATTGACTCAACAAACCAACAACTTCTTTAAGTTGTGCATTTAAATCTTTTTTCATCTGAGCAGGGTCTGCCCCATTTGCTTTCAAATCAGAAAGCTTATTTGCAATTTTTTGATTTCGCTCATAAACATCAAAAGAAGAATCTACAAACTTATCAGTTTCAGTATGATTTGACAGACTTGGTCTTTTAATTACTTTTTCTTGCTTGTTTTTACTTTTTTGTGCAGAAGCATTAGTCGTGAAACTAGTCATCAAAATTGCAATTAAAAGCATTTTAGCCAATAGGCTACTTTTTTTAGTTAAAATCATTTTAAAGAAGTTTTTTTTGTTAGTAAAGTTATGCTAACAAATATATAATAAATAAGTTGATAAAAAAGAAGACTATCGTATTTAATAATTTTTCAAATCTAAAAGGAGTAAAATAATAATTAACCTCTATTTAATCTCTTATCTTGTTTAACCATAAATACCTTATTTTTTACTTAAATTTGTTAACCAAAATAAAATTTATGATCAAGAATAAAAGTATTACACTCTTAACGTTTTTATTAATCTTTCAAACTGGTTTTTCTCAATATTTACAGAGCGATGCTATTAAAAAATTTGATGCCTTATTTCAATTAATTGATTATGCCTATGTAGATACTACCAATAATAATGAGTTAGTTGATCAAGCAATAATTACTGTACTTAAAGAACTTGATCCTCATTCGGTTTATATTCCTAAAAATGAACTTAAAAAAATGAACGAACCTTTAGTAGGTAATTTTGAAGGTGTGGGCATTCAATTTAATATTTTTAACGATACATTACTTGTTGTATCTCCAATTTCTGGAGGACCATCAGAAAAAGTTGGATTGCTTGCTGGAGATAAGATAATTGAAGTTGATGGTGAAAATATTGCCGGAATCGGACTACAAAATAGTGATGTACAAAAAAAATTAAGAGGTAAAAAAGGATCTAAAGTGCATGTAGGTGTAAAAAGACGAAATGTTACTGAAGCACTCTACTTTACAATTACTAGAGATAAAATTCCAATTTTTAGTGTTGATGCTGTTTATATGGCAACTCCTGATATTGGCTATATTAAAGTTAATCGTTTTGCTCAAAATACAGTTGAAGAGTTTAAAAAAGGAATTAAAGAACTTAAAGCTAAAAAGATGAAAAATCTTATAATAGATTTAAGAGGAAATGGAGGAGGCTATCTAAAAAGTGCAACAAAAATGGTTGATGAATTGATAGGAGAAAAAAAACTTATTGTTTACACAGAAGGTAGTAAAACACCAAAACAAGAATACTCAACATACACAGCTGGTGGTTTTGAACAGGGTAAGTTAGTTATTCTTATTGATGAAGGCTCTGCTTCGGCTTCAGAAATTGTTAGCGGAGCAATACAAGATTATGATAGAGGATTAATTATTGGTCGAAGATCTTTTGGTAAAGGCTTGGTTCAAAAACCTTACCCTTTACCTGATGGTTCGGCAATAAGACTAACCGTTGCAAGGTACCACACACCTTCTGGAAGATGCATACAAAGACCTTACACTGAAGGCAAAGAGGCTTATTATAAAGAATTTACCAGACGTTTTAAAAATGGGGAATACATGAATGAAGACAGCATAGCCTTACCAGATTCTTTACAGTTTAAAACCCTAAATAGTGGACGAACAGTTTATGGTGGTGGCGGTATAATGCCAGATGTTTTTATACCTCTAGACACTTCCATGACTTCTGAATATTTTGGAAAAGTGAACAGAAAAGGGCTGTTTAATGAGTTTGTGCTAAACTATATGGACAACAATAGAAAAGACCTAATTGATAAATATAATGATGTTGTTAACTTTAAAAATAATTTTAATGCCGAAGAACTTTTGTTAGCTGATTTTATTGAATTTGCTGAGAAAAATGATGTTAAAAAAAATGAAAAAGAAATTGCAACTTCTAAAAAAGCAATTATTATACGTTTAAAAGCTTTAATTGCTCGTAACTTATGGGATACTTCTGCTTTTTATCAAATTGTTAATGATTTAAACGATTCTTATTTAAGAGCTATTGAAGAAATTAACAGCAACACTTTTAAAAAAGAAAAATTAATTTATAAATAAGATTGGTAATTTTACCTTCGATTATTAAAATAACAAAAAAATGAAAGAAAATATTAAAATTGGTTTACTAGGAGTTATTGCATTAACAGTTGTAGTTAATACTTTTTTTATGGATGAAGCTCCAAGAAGAATGAATACTACAGATAGTCGTATTGCACAAACAAACGTAGCAACAACACCTACAACAAACAACATTACTACACCACCTAACCCTATCAATGCTAACCCTACAGCAAGTACAAGCAAACCACCTGTTGCTCCTAAATTATCTGAAACAAGAGCTAAAACAAGTGCTTCTTTTAAAGAAGTTGCCCATAATTTTGGAACAATTAAACAAGACTCTAAAAACACTAAAATTTTTAAATTTACCAATACTGGTTCTGAGCCTTTAATTATTGAAGATGCTAAAGGATCTTGCGGATGTACAGTTCCTAAATATCCAAAAGAGCCAATTAAACCTGGTAGTACTGGAGAAATTGAAGTTGTTTACAACCCAGGAAAGCAGCAAGGAGCTCAAACCAAAACGGTTACTTTAACTGCTAATACAGATCCTATTACTACAACGTTAAATATTTCGGCAAATGTTGAAGTAGTTAAATAACTACAACACTACTATATTTAAAGAGGAGCTATAATAGTTCCTCTTTTTTTTTACTCTAATTTTCGATAATAATAAAGTTCATGTGCTAACAAATTAGGATGAAATATCTTAATTAAATCTTTTAAAACAATCTGAGGATTAACAACTCCAGACTCCCAATAATCGTTACCAGAAAAAGAGTTTATTCTTTTATCATTATTATACAACTGCTTATTTTTTACAGCACTAAATCCTTTAAATTTATTATCAAACTCCACCACTTCTGCTATAGATTTATAACTGTTTTGATTTAACCAAAAATCAGCATTAAACGCATCGTTAATTATTACTTCCTTATCTTTTACAATACTAGCTTGCTCATCATTATCTAACCACAAATATTGCGCTCCAGCATCTTTAAAAAACTGTGACTGAAAAGATTTTGCCCCAGGAACATACCAAGCACCATTCCAAGGCATACCTGTAAAAACAGTTGGATTTTTAGTAACATTTTTTGTTATTTTAAGCAATTCTAAATACTCATTTTCTATTTGATTAAAAATTTTATTTGCCTTTACATCTTCATCATAAAAAGCGGCAACAAATTTAATCCACTCAGCCTTGCCTAAAGGTGTTAACTCCATGTATTCTGCATTTAAAACAACATCTATTTGTAAAGTTTTAAGCTTATTAATATAAGTATTAGATGAAGCATCAATTCCATACCCCATTACAAAATTGGGCAATTTTTCTACTAACATTTCATAATTAATATTTTGATCTACACCAATCTCACTAATAGCTCCATTTTTTATTCGCTTTTTTATTTTAGAACTAGCCACATAATCGCAACCCGAAAGTGCGATGATAGAATTTTCTAAGCCTAATTTTTCTAAAAATGCTACATGAGTTAAACTCATACATGCTATCGATTTAATTGGTGTTTTAACAAAAACATCTCCCTCAACATTGTTTGGTTTTGTATTTTTATACAACACATATTTAAATGGTGTAGCCTCTGCTACCCAAGCATTTTTTAAGGTAATTACTTTGTAAGATTTAAACTGTTCAATTGTAAATCCTTTAGCGTATTTAACTGGATTTATAGAATTAGTTGTTATAGATTTTTTTTCCTCTAAAGAAGAATCATTAGAATTACTACTACAACCGACTAAAAGAAGTAACACAGCAATAAAAAAAATATTTTTCATTTTTTTTGATAATAGAAAACGAAATATTACTCGATAGATTCTTTATCCCAAAGATTTTGAGTAATGCTTACGCCATTTTTATAAAAATAAGAACTTCCCCAAGTATAAAAAACGCGCTCATAAACATCAACATGCTTTTCTGTTACTTTAGTTCTTTTAATAATAATTGAGTTTCCAGTTTCTCTGGTTTCTTCCGTAATACCTTGTGGGTATTTTTTTGCCAACTCACCATCTTCACTCAATCTTTTTTCTCCTCTATAATAATCACTTAAATTTTCGCTTGCTTTAGCAATTTGCTTTTGTTCTATTAATTGCAAATCGGAAATAAAAGTATTGTTCAGTGTTTTTTCTTCTTCTAATTGTGCTTTAAAATCTGCGTATCTTTTTTCGTAAGAATTACCTGTAGTTCCTAATTTTTTCATAGCATCAACAATTTCTTTATTTGCTGCCATTCTGTTGTTATCAGCTTCTTTTTGGTTTTCTTCTTCAAATTTAGCCACTCCTTCTTTAAACGCATTTACATCTACTAAATCTGCATAATACTTTTTTGTTTGTTCATCATATTCCTTTTTAATTTGCTGCACATACCTATCGTTTAGTTGTTGATTTTCAAGCCTTCTTTCATCGCCTTTTTTAATCGTCTCTGTTTCTTTTTGATGTAGTTCTTTTTTATAACTATTCAAAGCCCTATCATTAGTCATATACTTTTCGCTGTTAATTTTTTTCATCTCAGCAATTCCTTCCTTTAACTCCTCTAACTCTTCTTCATTTTTAGCGGTACGATCTATTGAGTTCGTTATTCTTATTTTCTCTTCTTTTAATAAAGCTTCTTTATAATCATCAAAATTAACAGCCATATCTTCGGCTCTTTTTGTAAATGCTCTTTCTTTTTCGTTTTTATTTTTAACAATCCCATCAATTTCTGCCTTATTGCTAGTTCTTGAATCATCTCCTTTTTTAATTCTTTCTTTTTCAACCTTGTTTAACAATTCTTTAGTAGATTTTAAGGTTTCATCATTCAACTTATGAAATTTATTACCTCTTTCTTTTATTGTTTTCACCCCATCTTCTTTAGAGCTTAACTCTTCTTTTGCTTTTGTTGTTCTTGCTATTCCCCCAGAAATCCTTATCTCTTCTTGCTTATTGTAAGCCTCTTTTTTCAGCTGAAGTTTTTGATCTTTTTTAACAACATTTTTACCCAACAACAAAGCCATTCTTTCTTCAATTTCTTTTTCTTTATCTCTATTTATTGTAGCTCTACCGCCACTAAACGAACCTTTAGAAACTACAATTTCTTTTGGTTCGCTTTGTTTCTTTAATATTTGTGCTATCATACCCAATCTATCTTTTGGATATTTTTCGTTAGAAAACATATCTAAAGCTTTATTGTAGTTCATTTTCGCATTTGTATATTCTTCTAATTTAAATGCTCGATCTGCAGCATAAATTAATTTTTGATACGCTTTTCTTTTCTTCTGCTCGTTTAATAAAGCAGTTGCGTTATCCTGTTTTTTCAAAGCTATTTCTGCCAATATTTTATTTATTTCATCAATTTTGTTTTTTGGATAAGCTTCATTGGGCTTAATCCCTAAAGCACCTTTGTAATTAGTTATTGCTTTTTTGTAATGCTTATCTACCAAATTTTGATCTGCTTCGGTAACAAATGCGTTGTAATCTGCTTCTTTTTGTTTTTCTGCATTTGCAGACAGCGTAATTTCTTTTTCTTTAGCTGCTATTTCTGCTAGTATTCTATCTATTTCTGCAATTTGCTTTACAGGGTAATTTTCTGAAGGTTTTAAATTTTGAGCGAGTTGGTAATCACTTTTGGCATTTTTATAGTTTTTAGTTCCAAAATTTTTATCAGCTTTTACAATTAATTCATTAAATTTTTTGTCTAATTCAGCTTTTGCCAAACTAGCATTGGCTTTATCAGATTTAATTTTTGCTAATAAATCAGCAATTTCTTTTATTTTATCGGCAGGATATTTTTCGCCAGGTATTACAACAAGTGCTTCATTATATTTGGCTGTTGCTTCTGTATATTTTTTAGCTAACAATTCTCCATCTGCCTCTTTAATTAAAGCGTTAAAATACTCTCTTTTTTTACGTTCAGATTCAGCAGCTAAAGCATCTTCTTCACTTTTTTTAGCTAATGCAGCCAATGCTTCTTCAACCTCTTTAAGTTTATCTTTAGGATATTTTTCATCTGGTTTAATTGCTAAAGCTTCGTTGTATTTTACTTTTGCTTGACTGTAATTTTCATAACCAAAAGCATTATCGGCTAACGTAATTGCTTCTGTATATTTTGCATCTTTTGCTGCACCAGCTAATTTAATAGCATTCTCTTCTGCTTTCTTTTTTGCAATCTCTGCTAATGCCAATTCAATTTCTTTTAGTTTATCTTTTGGATATTTTTCTTCGCTTTTAATTCCTAAAGCTTCATTGTATTTTATTTTAGCAGTTTCGTAAGTTTTAGCAGCTAAAGATTTATCTGCGGCAGCTATTGCTTGGTTATATTTTGCATCTCTTTCAGCACCAGCTAACTTAGCAGCTTCTTCTTCCGCTTTTTTCTTAGCAAGTTCTGCTAAAATATTTTCTATCTCTTTTAACTTATCCGCTGGATATTGTTCTTCGCTTTTAATCCCTAAAGCTTCATTGTATTTTATTTTAGCAGTTTCATAAGCCTTAGCTGTTAAAGATTTGTCTGCTGCAGCTATTGTTTCGTTATATTTTGCATCTCTTTCAGCACCAGCCAATTTATCGGCTTCTTCTTTTGCTTTTTTCTTAGCGAGTTCTGCTAAAATATTTTCTATTTCTTTTAGCTTATCTGTTGGATATTTTTCTGCAGATTTAACCGCTAAAGCATCTTTATATTTTGCCTTAGCCTCCTCATATTTCTTAGCTCCAAACAAATTATCTCCTTCACTAATTAATGCTAAATATTGAGCTTCTTTTGCTTTCTTTTCAGCTTCTTCTTTTGCAATTACTGCTAACAAATCATCAATTTCTATTATTTTATCTTTCGGGTATTGTTCAGTTGATTTAATCGCTAAAGCTTCATTGTATTTTGCCTTGGCTGCCTCATATTTCTTAGCCCCTAGTAAATTATCTCCCTCACCAATTAGTGCTAAATA
>JBMYXB010000013.1:0-28924 GCA_049608005.1 Vicingaceae bacterium | reverse complement strand
ATGCGTGCTTTTAAAAATGAAAGCTTACAAGTTTTAGTTGCTACAGATATTGCTGCTAGAGGTATTGATGTTGCCGAACTATCTTTTGTGGCACATTATCAATTGCCAGATCAAGAAGAATATTACACCCACAGAAGTGGAAGAACTGCTAGAGCTGGTAAAAGAGGTATTTCGTTAAGTTTTGTTACTTCAATGGAAATGAAACAACTAAGGTATTTTGAAAAATCGTTAGGAATTACTTTTGATCAAGTTTAAGTTCTTAGCAAGCAATTAAATTAAAAGGCATCTTTAAAACATTACTATAATCTTGCCCTATTTCTAAAATATCATCATCATCTTTATCATAGTGCCAGTTAACAATTATGTTATCTTTTAAGCCATCTGAAGAGTGTAAATGTTTTAAAACATCTAAAAGGATAAACGAAGATGCAGTATTAAAATACTCTATTTTAAAATCAATTTCTAATTTATCTAATACAGAATTTGATGCTTTTTTTAATCTTACAATTAAAGGATTATAAAATTGAAGAGGATCTTCAATAATAGATCTACCTTCAATTAATAAATAATTGTTTCCTTCTTTAAAATAAATTTTAGGAGTTTTGGGTGTACCTTCTATATTAATCTCTTTCATACACCAAATATAAGACGAAATCTCTGAGAGTGTTGTAAATATTAGCCCAACGCAAACGAAAAATCGACAAACAAAGCTTTTTTATATGTTAAGTAATATTTTTAATGGTTTTTAAGGTTAAAAACTACTTCGGATACTCTATCCTAACGTGGTATATGTTCATTAGTTTTTTAATGAACATCTTCTTAATTAGAGTTACATCATTAAAGGTAATGTTGGTATTAATAAATTGGTTTTCTGCAACTTGAGCATTGATAATTCCTTCTACTAACTTAGCAATAGATTCATTATCGTACACCTTTAAACTACGAGAAGCAGCCTCTACAGAATCTGCCATCATTAAAACGGCTGTTTCTTTAGAGTAAGGTATTGGCCCGGGGTATTGAAACAATTCTGTTGGAACCTCTTCATCAGGATTTTCATTTTGATACATTCGTAAAAAATACTGGGTTTTTGTAGTTCCATGGTGTGTTCGGATAAAATCAATAATTTGTTCGGGCAATTGATGTTGTTTGGCTAACTCAATACCTCTAATTACATGATCTATAATAATTCCTGCACTTTCTTCATACCCTAGCTCATCGTGCGGATTTACTCCCGATTGGTTTTCGATAAAATATGCTGGTGCCAACATTTTTCCTATATCATGATACAAAGCTCCAGCTCTAACCAACAAGGGGTTACCTCCTATTTCTCTGATGGCTTCTTCTGCTAAATTAGACACTTGTAATGAATGTTGAAACGTTCCTGGAGCCTTTAAGTTTAATTCTCTTAATAAACTGTTGTTCGTATCTGAAAGTTCTAATAAAGTAACATCAGAAATATAACCAAATAGTTTCTCAAATAAATAAATTAAGGGATATGTTAACAAGGTAAGCCCTGCTGCCATTCCAAATGACCCAAAAATATTCCAAGAAATAACATTAAAACTACCACCTTGTAATAAAAAGAAACCTAAATATGAAACTGAAAAAACAATAAATATAATAGCCGAAGTATAAAATAATTCTGCTCGCTTGTTTACATTTAATACTGTAAATAAAGTTATCATTCCTGTTATCGATTCTAACAAAATAAATTCGAATGAATTGGGAACAATAAAACTGATAATAAAAATTGAAATTAGATAAATGAATAAGGCTAACCTATTACCAAAAAATGTTCTTATTAATAATGGTATAATGCAGTATGGTATTGCATAAACACTTACCCCATCAAATTTTAAGGTTAAAGATGTTAGTGCAATAAACCCAACTATAATTATTGTAATAAAACCTATATCAACATTATTATTATATACATTTTTACTTATGTTTTTAAGAAAAATAAACATTGCATAAAATAGCAATGTTATAATTATTATTTGACCTAATAATAACCACGAGGTTTGATTTGAATTGCCAAGTTTCAGCTCGTATTCTGCTTTTAAAGATGTTAAAGTGGCAAATTTCTCTTCGCTCACTAACTCTCCTTTAGAAATTATTTTTTCCTGTTCATACACCCCACCTTTAACTAACGAAATACTATTTATCTCATTTGCTAAATCTTTTTCTGTTAATTGTTTATTGTATTTAATGTTTTGAACAAGTGTATTTTCTAATCCGTCAAGTATAATATCTGCATGCAATTCATTTTCTGATTTTAATTTTTTTGCAACAAAATCATAAGCTAATTTAATTGTAAAAACATTTCCAATAAAAGCATCTTCTCCAACATTATTGGCATTCATAATTAATACCGAATAATCTTTTTCTTTCCCTTCTAACTCATCTATCACTTCAATAATACCAACCGAATATATCGAATCGATAGCTAAAATTCCTTGAGTGGTAACATTAGCAAGAGCGTTAGCATCTAAAGAATCTTGCCAGTTTTTATAAATCCATTTTTTATAAGCTGTTTTTACATTTTCTTTAACATTTTTTTTAATGTTAAAATAAAGCAAGCGTTGTGCTAAAACAGTTTCTTTTTCTAACACTAATTCAGCTGTAGTTTTATTGATTGCAAAATCGAATGGTGCTAATAAATCTTGATGAACCCAAGGTTTATTTTGTTGAAACTCATATTTAAATTTTGCTTCCTTAGGAAAAAGAAAGACAACTAAAGTTATTGTTATCAAAAACAAAAGAACTTTAAAAACTAGTTCATGCCTATTTCTAATATTATTTATAAAATTACTTGCCATAATGCTTTAAAACTAAAATACTGTTTGCGAATTTAAAAATTTAAACTCATAATCTTAAAGTTAAAATAATTAACTTCGTGCTCAGAAAATATAAAAAATGAAACAAATGAAAGAAGTATATATCGTATCAGCAGTAAGAACACCAATCGGAAGCTTTTTAGGAAGTTTATCTACAGTTCCTGCTCCAAAATTAGGAGCTGCTGCAATTAAAGGAGCAATTGAAAAAGCAAACATCTCTGTGGATGTTGTTGATGAAGTTTTTATGGGAAATGTATTACAAGCTAATGTTGGTCAGGCTCCAGCAAGGCAAGCTGCAATTTTTGCTGGTTTAAATACAAATGTTCCTGCAACTACAATAAATAAAGTGTGTGCTTCTGGTATGAAATCTATTGCTTTAGGTGCTGCATCTATTATGACTGGTGATAACGATTGTGTTGTTGTTGGTGGTATGGAAAACATGAGTATGGTTCCGCATTACATGAACGCTAGAACATCTACAAAATTAGGAGATGTAAAAATGGTTGATGGAATGGTTAAAGATGGTTTAACGGATGTTTATAACCGTGTACACATGGGAGTTTGTGCCGAAAAATGTGCTACAGAAAAAAACATATCAAGAGAAGAACAAGATGCCTTTGCAATTGAATCTTACAAAAGATCTGCTGCTGCTTGGGATGCTGGAAAATTTAATGAAGAAATTGTTCCTGTAGAAGTACCACAAAGAAGAGGAGATGCAATTATCGTAAATAAAGATGAAGAATATACTGCTGTAAAATTGGAAAAAATCCCTGCTTTACGTCCTGTATTTGATAAAGAAGGAACTGTTACTGCAGCCAATGCTTCTACATTAAATGATGGTGCTTCGGCATTGGTTTTAATGAGTAAAGAAAAAGTTGAGGAATTAGAATTAACTGCTATTGCAAAAGTGGTAAGTTATGCTGATGCTGCTCATGAAGCAGAATGGTTTACTACTGCCCCATCTTTAGCTGTACCAAAAGCGTTAAAGAAAGCTAACTTAAGTACAACAGATGTTGATTACTGGGAATTAAACCAAGCTTTTGCTGTTGTTGGTATTGCTAACACTAAAGAATTAGGTTTAGATCCTGCTAAAGTTGATGTTAATGGAGGAGCTGTTTCTTTAGGTCATCCACTTGGTAACTCTGGATCGAGAATTATTGTTACCTTAATTAACGTTTTAAAACAAAACGGTGGTAAAATTGGTGCTGCTGGTATTTGTAACGGTGGTGGTGGTGCTTCGGCAATGGTAATCGAAAATATATAATTAAAACTTGATAATTGGAGATTAGAAAATTCTAATCTCCAATTTCAAATCATCATAATGAAATACGGAATTTGTCATTTAAGTAATGTTCCTTGCAGATTGGAGCCCTCTGATGCTAGTGAAATGGTAACTCAGCTGCTTTATGGTGAAACTGTAAAAATTTACGAAGAGAAAAAAAGAGACTGGAGAAGAGCAAAAACTGCTTACGACAATTACGATTGTTGGATAGATATTAAACAAGTTACCATTATCTCTGAAGAAGAATTTAATGCTATCAATTCTGATTATGTTTCTTCAGAATTGGTTGATGTTATAGAAAAAGAAGGTTCTAAAATTGTTACTCCAATTACGCTTGGTAGTACTTTACCCAATTTAAAAAATGCAAAAATAAGCTTTGCTGATGAAGATTTCTCTTTTGATGGAAGTGCTGTTAACACTTCTGCAAACCAAGCTAAAGAAAACCTTGTGGGCAATGCTATGATGTTTTTAAACGCACCTTATTTATGGGGTGGCCGTTCTCCTTTTGGTATAGATTGCTCAGGATTTACTCAAATCATTTACAAACTAAATGGATTTAAATTACCTAGAGATGCTTCGCAACAAGCTAATATTGGTGATACATTAAGCTTTATTGAAGAATCTGAAAGCGGTGATTTAGCTTTTTTTGATAATGAAGAAGGTAACATTATTCATGTTGGAATAATGTTAGAAAACAACCGAATTATACATGCCTCTGGTAAAGTTAGGATAGACAGAATAGACCACCAAGGAATCTTTAATGTTGATACCAACACCTACTCCCACAGATTAAGATTGATTAAGAAAATTCTTTAATTTTTTTAATCCTAAACTATCTTTCCGTTTAAGATAACCGTTTCTATGTTGTTACTTCCAAAAGAATAAGGGATAAATGCTACCGAAGAAATTTCTTTTGTAATAAATAAATTTGCCTTTTTACCAACAGCTATACTACCATGTGTTTTATTTAAACCCATAGCATAAGCAGCATTTATCGTGCTAGCATTAATAGCTTCTTCTGGTGTCATTTTGTAATTGATGCATGCTAAAGACAAAACAAAAGGCATATTTCCTGAAGGTGTTGACCCTGGATTAAAATCTGTTGCCAAAGAAACAGGCAAACCGCTATCAATTAACCTACGAGCTGGAGCATAAGGTATTCCTAAAAAGAAAGAACATGATGGCAATAAGGTTGGCATTACATCAGATTGTATTAAATCCTGAATATCTTGTTCTTCCATTACTTCTAAGTGATCTACAGAAAGTGCATTGTTTTTAATTCCTGCTTGTATTCCTCCAATAGAAGTAAATTGATTGACATGAATTTTTGGCGTTAACCCAATAGCAATTCCTGCCTGTAAAATACGGTCTGTTTCTTCTGGTGTGTAATAATTTGTTTCGCAAAACACATCTATATAATCAGCCAAACCTTCACTTTTAATAACAGGAATCATTTTGTTGATTATCAAATCAATATACTCAGTTCTTTTTTCTTTATATTCAGTTGGAATGGCGTGTGCTCCTAAAAAATTTGCCTTAATAGTCAAGTCACTTTCTGCCTTTAACCTTTTAATCACTCTCAACATTTTAAGCTCTCCTTCAACACTTAAACCGTAACCGCTTTTTATCTCTACTGCACCAGTTCCAGTTTTCTTAATTTCTTCTAGTCGTTGCCAAGCATCCTTAAATAAATCTTCTTCTGATGTATTTTGAAGTTTTTTAGCAGAATTTAAAATTCCACCACCTTTTTTAGCTATTTCTTCATAAGTTAAACCGTTAATACGATCAACAAATTCTTCTTCTCTACTTGCTGCATATACAATGTGTGTGTGTGAATCGCAAAACGATGGAAACACCATTTTTCCTTCTGCATCTATTATTTCTAACCCTACCCAATCCGTAATTTCAAGATCATCCATTTTACCAAAACCGATAATAACATCTTCCTCTATTGCCAACCAAGCATCTTTAATGGTTGGAAGGTTTGACATATCAGCACCAACTACTTTGATTTTCACATCAGTTTCTACCTGTACTAACTCTTTTATATTTTTAATTAAAATCTTGCTCATGCGTTATAAATTATAGCTCGAAATTAGTAAAAATACATTGACATAAGAATAAAATGCATTGTGTTTTAACTTAAAAAAAAGCTATATTTGAATTATGAATTTAAAACAAAAAAATAGTGAAGCTTTAAAGTCTTTGTGTCAAGAACATTATGTTGACACACTTTATTTGTTCGGTTCAGCAACAACAGAAAAATTTTCTGCTAGTAGTGATATTGATTTGTTAGTTAAATTCAAACCTTTTAGCATAGAGTCTTATTTTAGAAATTACACTTTGTTTAAGGAGAAGCTTAAAGTGTTGTTTCAACGAAAAATAGATTTAGTTGAAGAGCAAACTTTGAAAAATCCTGTTCTTATAAAATCCATTAACAAAAATAAGGAATTGATTTATGGATGAAAGAATTTTAAAATGGCTTTATGATGTCCGTTTTGCAGTTTTAGAAATAGAAAAATATTTTGAAGAAAACAACAAAAACTTCTTTGAATATCAAAAAAATACCATGCTTAAAAGGGCTATTGAGAGGGATTTAGAAATAATAGGGGAAGCTATTAATCGGATTATTACTAAAGATAATTCTTTTGAAAAGAAAATTACTGACGCAAAAGCTATTGTAGGGCTACGAAATCAAGTTATCCATGCTTACGACAGTATTTCGGATGAAAACATTTGGTCTATTATTATCAATCACCTCCCTCAATTAAAAGTAGAAATCAATAATCTTATAGAATCAAACAAATAATGGCAGGCAATTCTTTCGGTAACATTTTTAAACTCACCACTTTTGGCGAATCTCATGGAGAAGCTATTGGTGGTATTATTGATGGCTGTCCTGCTGGATTAAAATTAGACCTTAATTTTATTCAAAATGAATTATCTAAACGCAAACCCGGACAATCAAAAATTGTAACCCAACGTAAAGAGGATGATGTTGTAGAATTTCTTTCAGGTGTTTTTGAAGGAGTTACAACGGGAACTTCCATTGGTTTTGTAATTAAAAATACCAACCAAAAATCGCAAGATTATTCTCATATAAAAGACAAATATAGACCATCGCACGCTGATTATACCTACCAAGCAAAATACGGAGAAAGAGATTACCGTGGAGGCGGAAGAAGTTCTGCCAGAGAAACAGCATGTAGAGTTGTTGGTGGAGCTATTGCCAAACAAATTTTAACACATTACGGAATTTCGGTAGCTGCTTATGTTTCTCAAGTGGGCGATTTAAAAGTAATTAAACATTATTCTGAATTAGATTTAACTACCACCTACAACAATGCAGTTCGTTGTCCGGACGAGCATTTGGTGGATATGATGTACAATTACATTGATAAAGTTAGAAAAGAAGGAGACACCATTGGTGGATTAGTAAGCTGTGTAATTACAGGCACACCAGCAGGTTTAGGAGAGCCTGTTTTTGATCGTTTAGAAGCAGATTTAGCCAAAGCCATGCTAAGCATAAACGCTACCAAAGGTTTTGAAATTGGTTCTGGCTTTGATGGAATAACTCAAAAAGGTTCAGAACACAATGATGAGTTCTATATGAAGAATCCCCTCCTGGGAAGGGACAAAGGGGTGGGTAAAAAAATTAGCACCCGCACCAATAACTCAGGTGGTGTACAAGGTGGAATTAGTAACGGAGAAGACATCTTTTTTAATGTTGCTTTTAAACCTGTTGCTACCATTATGCAAAAACAAAAAACAGTCAATAAAAATTTAGAAGAAGTAGAAATTACGGGCAAAGGAAGACATGATCCTTGTGTTTTACCAAGAGCCTCTGCTATTGTAGAAAGTATGGCAGCAATGGTTGTAGTAGATCACATCTTAAGAAATAGAACAGCAAAATTATAAAAGAACGTCATGCTGAATTTATTTCAGCATCTGAAAATAATATTCATTAATAAACTAGATCCTGAATCAAGTTCAGGATGACAAAAGAAAAAGATAACATGAAAAAATTAGCATTACACTGGAAAATATTAATGGGAATGGTACTCGGAGTAGTATTTGCCTTATTGTTAATTCAATTTTCTTGGGGATCGGAATTTATTAAAGATTGGATTAAGCCATTTGGTAAGATGTTTATCAATGCCTTAAAACTAATTGCCGTACCGTTAATTTTAGCTTCACTAATAAAAGGTGTTTCCGATTTAAAAGACATTTCTAAACTCTCTAAAATGGGAGGAAGAACCATTCTAACTTACATTATTACAACTGTTTTTGCTGTTTCTATCGGATTAGTAGTTGTTAATGTTATCCAACCTGGTAAGAGTATTACAGAAGAAACCAGAACTCAATTATTAGAAGATTATAAAGAGGATGCTGAAAAAAGACAAGTGGCTGCTGCTGCTCAAAAAGAAACAGGACCTTTACAAGCCTTACAAGACCTTGTGCCTAGCAACATTGTTTCTGCTGCTGGCGATAATGGTAACATGCTACAAATTATTGTTTTTGCCATTTTCTTTGGGATGGGATTAATCTTAATTCCTGCCGACAAAGCCAAACCCGTAAAAGGATTTTTTGATGGATTTAATGAGGTTATCCTAAAACTTATCGATTTAATAATGTTAGCCGCACCTTTTGGTGTATTTTCATTGTTAGCAGCTTTGGTTGCCGAATCACCTAGTTTAGATTTGTTTCAAGCTTTATTATGGTATGCTTTTACTGTTGTGCTAGGTTTAGCTTTAATGATTGGAGTTTATGTACTTATAGTAAAAATATTTACTAAAAAATCACCTAGTTTCTTTTTCAAAGGCATCTCCCCTGCTCAACTATTAGCATTCTCTACAAGTTCGAGTGCTGCAACTTTACCTGTAACTATGGAACGTGTTGAAGAACATTTAGGTGTTGAAGAAGAAGTTGCCAGTTTTGTTTTACCCATTGGTGCGACTATTAATATGGATGGAACAAGTTTATACCAAGCCGTTGCCGCAGTATTTATTGCTCAAGCATTTGGTATGGATTTAACTATTGGTGCTCAATTAGGAATTATTGTTACTGCTACCTTAGCCTCTATTGGTTCCGCTGCTGTTCCTGGTGCAGGAATGGTAATGTTGGTTATTGTTTTAGGACAAGCAGGAATACCTGAAGCTGGTTTAGCGTTAATTTTTGCTATAGACAGACCATTAGACATGTGCAGAACAACAGTTAATGTTACTGGAGATGCTGCAGTTTCTATGCTAATTGCAAAATCTGTTGGCAAATTAAAAGACCCAAAAGTTAAAAATTGGGATGATAATTATGCTAAAGAAAAGTAAGACCAACTTCCCTTTTAGGAGTATTTGACTTTCTCTTAAAAAAATGATAACTTCGTTTAATTCCGATAACTATAGGAATAAATCACATTAAAATATGACATAGAACAGCGCTGTGGCTAATACCTCACAAGCCGTTTTCGACAAGTAATTTCTCAAAATTATTTACACCAATTTTAGTTAGATATGGATAAAACATTAAAAGTAGTAATCGAGCATATTTTTTTCTACTTAAAGTTAAATCCTCTTCATAAATTTGAGCTGAAGATAGCCAGTAATCACTAAAAACTCTTATTTGTTTAATTAAATCAAAATATTCATTGTAATACTTACTTTCTCTTATTAATCCTTCTGAAATCATTTTGTTAATGCGTTCTTCATACATTGAATAACGAAGTAATTCGATTTCTATAATATGCTGGTGTAATTCCTTATTCTCTCTTAAAATATGATTAAAATCAATCATAAAAAAACGATATTCAAGTAATACTTTAAAACCATCTAGAGTACTTATAAATAAACTTTCTAGTGAACTTATCTTACAATCTGTTCCTATATTTAAGGAAATAGCACTTTCAAGAATTTCCTTATGCAATGCAATCAAAACAACGTTTTTATCTTTAAAATGATAAATTAAATTGCTATGACTTATACCTAATTCTCTTGCAATTTCTCTTATAGAAACATTGGCAACACCATATTTATTAAACAACTCTTTTGATTTATTTAATATTTTTTCTTTAATATTTTTCATTTTTAGTCCAAGTGGTAAAAATATTTTAGTACATTTGGTCTAAAATTAAACATTTTTAAACAAAAAAAGTAATGAAGAGAAAAGAAATTAAACAAATAACAAATCTTAATTGGTTTCCTTTCTTCTTAAAAAAATTAATTACAGAGTTTTTAAGTTGGTTTGTTTTAAAGGTTAATGCCTCAAAACCATTTATTCCTGTAATAACTAAAATTCTTACTACTACTAAAACAAAAAAAATAATTAATGTTGAATTTAATAATGGTGCTGGAATTGAAACAGTAACACCTTTTTTGGAAAAAGATATAGAAGTGTTATCAATAAATTACAATAATTTCAACACTAATAAAAATGGATTATATCTATTTGTAAATTGTTTTCACCAATTCTCACCTGATAAAGCCAAAAGAAACTTAAAAAGGATATGCGAAAGCGGAAACCCAATAGTCATTGTTGAAGGGAATAATGATAGTTTATGGCAAATAGTTGGAATGACTATTTTTGTTCCACTATCCGTTTTGTTATCGGCACCTTTTGTTAAGCCATTTCGTATTTCTAGAATACTATTTACATATATTATTCCAATACTTCCAATTGTAATAATGATAGACGGATGCATAGCCTTGTTAAAACTATACAATCCAGCTGATTTAACGGAAATTACTTCATCATTACAAAATTATAACTATAAGTGGAAATCTGGAAAATCAGATAATGGTAGAGGTGGAAAGATTATGTTTTTAACAGGAAAAAAATAAATAATGAAAAAATCAAATAATTACCTTTTACTTTCTGCACTTTTCTTTTTTGGATTTCTTGTTGTTAAGTATACTGATATATTTGGAAATTCAAGTTGGTTTAAATTATTTTTAATTATTTTATGTATCACTTTTTTAATTAGTGGCATTTCACAGAAAAAAAAAAAAAAATAAAGTACTAGCCACAACGTATATAATTTATTGCTGGCTTCTCACCTACTTACGAAAGTCTTCTCGGACTTTCTTGGTCGGTAATTATTTATAAATTAGTTGCTTGAAACACGCAACAAACCATATACAAACGCGTTAAACGAACTAGTTCCAAATAGAAAACTCTCTTTGTTCCTATTCCGATTATCATCGAGAGCAAATTCAGATTGCGTACCTTTTCAAAACACATTTATCACTCCCTTCTACTCCATTAAAAAAGTGCTTTTCAATATTTTATACAACTACTCGTTAATGTAATCCCTTCTTAAAAAATAGCTCTCCTTATTTTTACAATTCTTTATTAACACTACAATAATCAACCTATCTTTTTGTTATTTTTAATTTTTGAAATAACCTAAACGCTAATACCCATATATCATGAAAAAAATCTTAAAATATTTCGGTTTTACACTATTGTTTTTAATCGCATTAATTATTCTACTACCTATCGTTTTTAAAGGTCAAATAGTAGATTTAGTAAAAGAAGAAACTAATAAAATGCTTAATGCTAAGGTAGATTTTGGCGATTTTGATATGGGGTTAATAAGCACTTTTCCAAACTTTAATTTTGAAATTAATGATGTAAAAGTTGAAGGAGTTGACCAATTTGAAGGAACAGAATTAGCTGGTATAGGAAACTTAACACTTAAGGTAGATTTAATGAGTGTTATTTCTGGAGATGAAATTAAAGTAAACACCATTAGTATTTCAGATTTAACAGCAAATGCAGTTGTTTTAGCTGATACTTCTGCAAATTGGGATATTGTTAAAGCTAGCGATGATATTGAAGAAGAAGTTGTTGAAGAGGCTGATGTTGAGGGTTCTTCTTTTAAATTAGCTTTAAAAGATTTAACCATTACTAATGCCAACATTACTTATGTTGATGAAACTATGGATTTAGAAACAAGTATTAAAAATTTAAATTTCCATTTAACTGGCGATATGACTGAAGATGTAACTGATTTAGTTACCACAACAACTATTGAAGCTATGGATTTAGAAATGGAAAATATTAAATACTTTAAGCAAACAAAAGTTGAAGCTGATGCAACAATTAAAGCAGATTTAGCTAACAGTAAATATACTTTTACAGAAAATGAATTTAGAATTAATGAGTTGGTTTTAAATTTAGATGGATGGTTAGCACTATTTGAAGATAATGATGATATTGATATGGACTTGAAGTTTGGAGCTCAAAAAACAGAGTTTAAAAGTATTTTATCATTAGTTCCTGCGGTTTATATGACCGATTTTGCTTCAGTAAAAACTGCCGGAAAGGTTCAATTAAATGGTTATGCTAAAGGGGTTTATAAAGAAACAGCTTTACCTGCTTTCGGATTAGATTTATTAGTTTCTGAGGCAATGTTTAAATACCCTGATTTACCAAAAGCAGTAAATAACATTAATATTGATTTGCATGTTGATAATCCTGGAGGAAGTGAAGACAACACTTTTGTAAACCTTAAGAAGTTTCACATGGAAATGGCAGGAAACCCTATTGACATGCACATGCAGGTTAGAACTCCAGTTTCTGATGCCAATATTGATGGTGGAATTAAAGCTCAATTTAGTTTAGCATCAATTAAAGATGTTGTGCCTTTAGAACAAGGAGATGAAATGAATGGTGATATAAATGCTGACATTTCTTTAAAAGGTAAAGTTTCTGCCATAGAACAAGAACGTTATGAGGACTTTCATGCTAAAGGAGTTTTAGCAATTAGCAATATGGATTACAAAAGCGACTCGTTACCTTACGATGTTTTATTAAAACAAATGACTTTAAATTTTTCTCCTCAACATGTAGAATTAACTGCTTTTGAATCTCAAATAGGAAAATCTGATATTAACGCTAATGGAAAAATAGAAAATTTTATTGCTTACGCTTTCGCTGATGATGAAGCTTTAACAGGAAGATTTAACTTAAATTCAAATCTTTTAGATTTAAATGAATTTATGGAAGAAGAAACAGAAGTTGCAGAAAACGAAACTACTGAAACAACAGACGAAGAACCCTTAAGTGTTATTGAAGTGCCAAAAAACATAGATTTTATTTTAGCTTCTTCTTTTAATAAAGTTATTTATGATAATATGGATATAGATAATATTAAAGGAGAATTAGTAGTAAAAAATCAAAAAGTAAGCATGAATAATTTATTTATGAACTTGTTAGATGGTAATATGGTTATGAATGGACATTACGAAACAACCAACCCAAAAGCTCCAGGATTTAATTATGATATGGCAATTAAAGACTTTGATATACAAACTGTTGTAAGCACATTTAACACAATAGAAGTTATGGCCCCTTACGCTAAAAATATGAAAGGAAAATTTAATACTTCTTTAAAAGTAGATGGTGTATTGGATCATGAAATGATGCCCGACTTAAATAGTCTAACTGGTGGAGGTAATATGCTTACAAAAAATATTAAAGTTGAAGGATTTAAAGCTTTAGATAAATTAGCTGCGGCTTTAAAAAATGACAAACTAAACAAGTTAGAATTAAATGATGCTCAAGTTAAATATAGTTTTAAAGATGGTAGAGTACATACCCAACCGTTTGATGTTAAAATGGGACCAGTTACTGGAACCATGTCTGGCTCTAATGGTTTTGATCAAACTTTAGACAATACAATGACCTTAAAAGTTCCTAGTGCAGAGCTTGGTGCTGGAGATGCTATGAGTAAATTAAATGGGCAAGCAGGAAAACTAGGAATGAATTTAAAAGCTGCTAAATTTGTTAATGTAGATGTTACCATCAAAGGAACCGTTGATGATCCTAAAGTTAATGTTAACTTAAAAGATGCAGTTGGCAACATTGTTGATGATGTGAAAGAACAAATAAAAGAACAGGTTAAAGAAAAAGTAGAAGAAGTTAAAGAAGATTTGAAAGGAAAAGCCAAAGAACAAGCTGATAAAATTTTAGCAGAAGCAAAAAAAGCTGGTGACAAAGTTAAAGCTGAAGCAAAAAAAGCAGCAGATAAAGTGAGGGATGAAGCAAAAAAACAAGCCGATAAAATAAAAGGTAAAGGCGGTAATTTTTTAGAGAAAACTGCTAACGATTTGGCAGCAAAAGAAGCCATAAAACAAGGCGAAAAACAAGCTAAAAAAATTGAGGCAGAAGGTGATAAACAAGCTAAAGCTCTTATGGATCAGGCTCAAAAAGAAGTAGATAAAATTATGACTGAAGTAGAAAGTAAATAATACGTTTCTATTTAAGCCCAAAGCAACTTAGTTAAATTGCTTTGTTATTTACATTGATAAATTTAAGAAAAGGTAAATTGAAAAAGTATAGCATAATTATTTTTATAGGCTTATTGTCTTTAAGCACTTTTGCTCAAGAAGATAACTGCCCCGAACCAAATAAAAAAGGAGTTAAAATTTATAACGCTGCCAAAGGTTCTACAAATTATAGAGAAAAAAAAATACTGTTGTTAGAAGCTTTAGCAAAAGAGCCTAACTATTTAGAAGTTTATGATGAACTTGCTCAAATGAGTGGTAAAAAAGCAGATCAAGCATACAACTCAGGAAAAATTAGAGAACTACAGCAACACGAAAATCAGGAAATAAAATACTGGAAAAAGATTTTTGAAATTTGCCCTGCTTACAGAAACTTTTACCATACCTTAAAATTAGGCAAGCATTATTTCGGTAAAAGGCAATTTGCTACTTCTAAAAAGTATTTCCAAACCATAATGGCATCAACAACAGCCTATAAAAAAGATGAAAGATATGCTTACGCAAGACTACAAGATATAGAAACTTACGAAAAATTAATAAAAGACACCGTTCCCTTTTCTCCAGTTAAAGTACAAGGACCTTCTACTCAACATGACGAGTATTTACCTATGTTATCGCCAGATAACAGGTATTTGTATTTTACCCGTAAAATGCCCGATGAAACCAAACAAGCTTTTGATGGTGGATTTAAAGAACAATTTATAAAAAGTAGAAAAATGGGCCCTAAATATAGTGGCGGAATACCCATGCCCTCCCCTTTTAATTTAGGTCAATTTCAGGGCGGAGTATCCATTTCTGTAAATAACAAATTGCTTTTTATTACCATTGTTGATGTAATTCCTTACCGAGGAAAAGAAAGAGCAGGATTCGGACAAATGTTTGATAATGCTGATATATTTTTTTCAGAACTTAAAGATGGAAAATGGACAAAATTACAATCCATAGGCAGTAACATAAATACCACTACTACTTGGGAAGCTCAACCTTCTATTTCTTCAGATAATAAAACATTGTATTTTACTAGAGTTACCAATGTTTTTGGTGGCGATATGGACATTTACAAATCTGAAAGACAACCTGATGGTAGTTGGGGAGATCCTATTAACTTAGGTGCTCCAATCAATACTCCTGGTGATGAAAAATCGCCTTTTATGCACTCTGATAGTTACACACTTTATTTTTCTTCTAATTACCATATTGGTATGGGAGGGTATGATATTTTTTACTCTAAAATGGATGAAAAATCTAAACAATTTAAAAAACCTATAAATATTGGAAACCCTATTAATACGCCTAAAAATGAACATGGTTTTATTGTAAGTAAAGATGGGGATAAAGCATACTATGGCTCTAATGACAACGGAAAAGATTTAAATATTTATTCTTTTGAATTGTATGAAGAAGCAAGACCAAAATCGGTGGCTTTTATAAATGGAGGCATCCAAAACAACTTAGGAGAAGTACCCGAAGGTGCTCAAGTACTTTTAAAAAATACAGCTACAGATGAAGAGGTTGAGGCTGTAATTGATAAAGAAACAGGAGATTATGTTGCTGTTATTGCTGTAGATAAAGATCAGGATATTATGTTAACAGCAAAAAAGAAAGGTTTTGCTTTTAGTTCACAATTAATTTCTTCTGATAAAATTGTTGTAGGAAAACCAGTTAAAACAGAAAAAGTAGAAATTAAACCTATTGAAGTTGGCGAAGCATACCGTATTAATGACATTAATTTTGCTTCTAACTCTTATGAAATCACCCCTCAAATTGTTATCGTTTTAAACGAATTTATAGATTTCTTAAAAATAAATACCAATTTAAAAGTAGCTATTAATGGTTATACCGATAATGTTGGTGATCCTAAAAACAACTTAACATTATCAGAAAATAGAGCCAAAGCAGTTTACAATTATTTACTTATTGAAGATATTGATGCTGAAAGATTATCATACAAAGGTTTTGGAGAAAAAAATCCTGCTACATCTAACCAAACAGAAGCCGGAAGAAAGAAAAACAGAAGAACTGAATTTGTTATTTTGAGCAAATAATATTTTAATTATTTTCGATTAACTTTAATTAAAATGAAGAGAAAATTAAATATAATTGGAATTAATGGTAGTGCCAGTAAAAACTCCTCTAACCTAGCAATTTTAAAGTATATTGCTAAAATTGAAAAAGAAAATATAAAACTAAATATTTTAGCTGATTTATCAGAAATACCTCATTTTGATACAACATTAACAGATACAAACACTCCTAAAGAAGTTGAAAATTTACGTAAGTTAATTAATCATTCGGATGGTGTTATTATTTGCGCACCAGAGTATGTTTTTAGCATACCAAGCCGATTAAAAAACGTAATTGAATGGTGTGTTTCTACAGTTGTTTTTTCTAACAAACCAGTTGGATTAATTACAGCTTCAGCAAGTGGCAAAAAAGCACACGAAGAACTCCAATTATTAATGAATACCATTGAAGCAAAACTAAATGATAATTGCACCTTATTAATACAGGGTATTAAAGGAAAAGTTGATGCTAACGGAAAAATTACTAACCAAGATACTCAAATTGATTTAACCAATTTTACTAAGTATTTTAAAGAATTAATAAACAATTAAGTTTTTACTTTTTATTGAATCGCTTAAAAAACATACTTTCTAAAATCTCAAAACTTAACGATGTTAAGCTTACAAGACAATCCAATAACTTTGATGCCTTAAGGTTATTAGCAGCCTCTTTAGTCTTAATTTTTCACGCCCCTACTATTTTAGGAGTTACTTATAAAATATGGGATCCATTTAAACATGTTTTGGGGTTAAGTATGGGTTCTTTTAGTGTTCTTACTTTTTTTATTATTAGTGGTTTTTTAATTACCATGAGCTGGGAACGAAAAAAAAATGTGCTAGATTTTTTTATTGCTAGAATATTGAGAATTTATCCTGCAGTTATTGTTGTGGTTTTGCTTTCCGTTTTTGTTTTAGGTGCTATTTTAACTACCGAAAATTTAACTGATTATTTAACCCATAACTTAACTCAAAAATACTTGCAAAATGTAAGTCTATTTAGGATGTATTATTATTTGCCAGAAGTATTTAACACCAACCCCATTAGCTCTATAAATGGTTCTTTATGGACACTCCCTTATGAGTTTACTTGTTATTTATTTGTAGGTATTTTAGGACTATTAACCATCTTAAATAAAAAAATTATAGCACTACTTTTATTTGTTTTTTTATTAATTATTGAGCTATTTTTCCCAACAGAAGTTAGAACACTAGTCATCCCTATTATAGGAATTGATTTTAAAACTTTTTACACCCTGTTTTTATATTTTATTTCTGGAAGTATGTTTTATATCTTAAAGCAACACATAAAATTTAATATTGTTATCGCAATAATAGCAGTTTTAATTATTTATGGTTCTATTGATACATTTATTTTTAACATCATATCTGCCATTCTATTGCCTTATATAATATTAACGATTGCTTTTTTTAAACCACTACCTTTTAAAAAGATAGCCAAACATGGCGATTTTTCTTACGGACTATACCTTTACGCCTTTCCTGTACAACAATTAGTAGTCTTTATTTTTGGAGAGAACATATCACTTGTATTGATGATCATTCTATCCTTTTTATTTAGTTTACCTCTGGCAATTTTATCTTGGAAATTAATTGAAAACCCAGCTTTACAATTAAGGAAAAAGTTATATAAAATATTTCCTTAGTAAATTAAAAAATCAAAAGCCTTCTATCCTATTATCATTCCTGCAATGGTTGCAGATAATAAAGAAGCAATAGAACCACCAACAAGTGCTCTAATACCAAATTCTGATAATGTTTTACGTTGGCTAGGAGCTAAAGAACCAATACCTCCTATTTGTATTCCTATAGAAGCAAAATTAGCAAAGCCACATAACATATAAGTAGCCATTATTACAGATTTGTTGTAAGTAAAATGAGTTCCATTAGCAACATTTTTTAATTCAGCCAATTGTATGTAGCCTACAAATTCGCTAGCTACAAGTTTTATTCCTAACAATTGTCCCATTAGCATAACATCTTCTGATGGTACACCTATTAACCACATTACAGGGGCAAATATAGTTCCTAGTATAGATTCTAAAGAAAATTTATCATAAGGTGTGTTTTCTACCATCCAATTATTAAAGCTTGTAACATCACCAAACCAGCCTAAAACGCCATTTAACATTGCAATAATAGCAACAAAAACTAGCAACATCGCAGCTACATTGGCTGCTAATTTTAATCCTTCTGTAGTTCCGTTAGCTATGGCATCTAAAACATTAGACCCAATTTTATCTTGTGAAACTTTAACGTCAGTATTAATTTTTTCTGTTTGAGGATACAACATTTTAGAAACAACAATTGCTCCTGGAGCTGCCATAACTGATGCTGCTAAAAGATGTTTGGCGTAGTATAAACGCAAAACAGGATCATCACCTCCTAAAAAACCAATATATGCTGCCAAAACTCCTCCTGCTACAGTTGCCATTCCTCCAACCATTACTAAAAGTATTTCTGATCGGTTCATTCGTTCTAAATAAGCTTTAATCATTAAAGGTGCTTCTGTTTGACCCAAAAAAATGTTCCCTGCAACAGATAAACTTTCAGCTCCTGAAATACGTAAAACTTTGGTTAAGAACATCGCCATGCCTTTTACTACTAATTGTATTACTCCTAAATAAAACAATAAAGATGTTAATGCAGAAAAGAAAATAATAGTTGGTAAAACCTGAAAAACAAATATAAATCCGAAAGATTCTATATTCATAAGATCTCCAAATAAAAACTGACTGCCTTGAGCCGTAAAGTCAAGAATACTGGTAAATAAACCTCCAACAAATTCAAATACTCTTTGTACAAAAGGCACTTTAATTACTCCAAAAGCAATTAGCAATTGTACCCCAATGCCAATACCTACAGTTTTCCAATTAATTGCTTTTCTGTTTTTACTAAATAAAAATGCAACCAATAATAAGGTTAACATTCCTAAAGCTCCACGCCATAAAGAGGTTAAAGAAAATCCTTGGTTTTCTATTAATGTTTGTTGCACAACTTCTTGTGCACCAACAGAAAAGGCAGTTACGATAAAAAAAAGGAGTAAGATTAATTTTCTTGTCATAATTATTAAAAAATAAAATAGTTTAACAAGATATTAATTTTTAAGAAATTAGTTAGCGTTTCGCTTATCTAATTCATCTTTTATTTTTGATGCTTCTTCATAATTTTCGCTATCTATAGCATCTTGTAATCGTTGGTTGAGTTCTTCTAAAGTTAAATCATTATAACTCAAAGATTTTGGCTCATCAAAATCTATAGATTCTAATTGTTCTTCTACTGAGTCTAGTTCTTTTCCAAAATCATCTTTCCCCTCTTCAGTTTCATCTAAAATTATTCCTGCAGTAGCTAAAATAAATTCATGGGTATAAATGGGGCATTTAAATCTAACTGCTAAAGCAATCGCATCAGAAGTTCTTGTATCAATTTCAATAATTTTATCGTCTTTTTCTGATAATAATTTGGCATAAAATATACCTTCTACCAAATTGTAAATAACAATCTCTTTGATAGCAATTGCATATTCATCAGCAAAACTTTTAAATAAATCGTGTGTTAGTGGTCTGCTTGGAGTCATTGATTCTAATTCTATGGCAATTGCTTGAGCTTCAAAACCTCCAATAATTATTGGCAACCTTCTTTTGGCACCTACTTTTTCTCCTAAAACTAGTGCATAAGCTCCAGTTTGTGTTTGGCTGTAAGAAAGTCCTATTATCTCTAACTCTATTTTATCCATAAAAAAAGAATAACATGTTCTAAACCACTTGAATAAGCTAAGTAGTTTAGAACATATATAAATTTAAGGAAATTAAAATTCCTTTTATAAAATTTAAGCTTTTAACTGCTTAATTGCTTCTAACATTTTAGGCATTACTTCAAAAGCATCTCCAACTATTCCATAGTCAGCTGCTTTAAAGAAAGGTGCTTCAGGATCTGTATTTACTACTACAATAACTTTACTCCCGTTTACTCCAGCTAAATGCTGTATTGCTCCAGAAATACCTGCTGCAATATATAAATTTGGTCTTATTGCAATACCTGTTTGCCCAACATGTTCATGGTGTGGTCTCCAACCAATATCAGCTACCGGACGAGAACAAGCAGTTGCTGCTCCTAATTCTTTTGCTAAATCTTCTATCATTCCCCAGTTTTCTGGTCCTTTTAAACCTCTACCAGCAGAAACAACTATATCTGCTTCTGTTAATGACAATTCTGTACTCGCTTTTTTAACTTCTTTAACGGTAATTCCTGTGGTTGGTAAATCAACAGTAAAAGATACTACTTCTGCACTTCCTCCAGTTTCTTCTTTATCTAAAGAGTTAGGTAAAACAGAAATAATTTTTATTGCTGTAGTAATTTCTATTTCTACAAATGCTTTACCAGAAAATACTGCTTTTTTTACCACATTACCATTAGGTAATGCAATTGCTCCCGATACTAATCCTGCATCTAATTTTGCTGCTAAACGGGGTGCAACAGCTTTCCCTGAATAATCGTGAGCAAAAACGATAGTATCTGCACCTGTTTCGTTTGCTGCAGCAGCAACAACATGAGCTATTTTTTGAGGATCAAAATTATCTAACGCAGCATCAGCAACGTGCATAACTTTTGATATTCCGTAATTTCCTAAGGCTTCTAACCCTGTTGCGGCACCTGTAACAATTGCTATTGCATCTGTACCTGCTGCTTTGGCCAACTGACCTCCGTAATTTGCCGCTTCAAAAGCATTTTTTGTTAATGCTCCATTGCTCGAATCTGTATATATTAAAACTGACATAGTTTTTTAATTGTTTAATTTGTTAATCTAACAATGTAATAATTACACATTGCTACATTTTAAAATTGTTATATTATTTAATTAAATAGCTTTTGCTTCGTTGTGTAATAAAGCAACTAATTCTTCTGCAGTATCTACAAATTTACAACCCGTTTTTTCTGGTGGTAATGCAAATCCTTTAACTACTGTAGATGCATTCGCTTCAGATGCTGGCACAACTGTTAATGGTTTGCTTCGGGCAGCCATAATTCCTCTCATGTTAGGAATCCTTGCCTCAGCCATTCCTTTAGCAGCACTTAACACAAAAGGAGTATTTACTTCTATTACCTCTACACCACCTTCAATTTCTCTTTCTATTGTAGCTGTGTTTCCTGCCATATCTAACTTAGAAGCTAAGGATACATAAGGAGCATCCATTAATTCTGCAACCATACCTGCTACTTGAGAACCGTTATAATCAATCGTTTCTTTTCCAGCTAAAATCATATCATAATTTTGCTCTTTTGCATAGTTAGCAATTTGTTTTGCTACGTAAAGTGCATCAGTTGTTTCTGCATCAATTCTTACAGCATCATCTGCCCCTATTGCTAATGCTTTTCTAATAATTGGATCACTATCTGCTCCACCAACATTTAAAACGGTTACTGTTCCACCATTGGCTTCCTTCAATTCTAACCCTCTCACTAAAGCATACCATTCATCATAAGGATTTACAATAAACTGTACTCCAGCTTCATCAAACTTTGTATCGCCATCAGTAAATGCAATTTTTGCAGTTGTATCTGGGGCTTTACTTATACATACTAATATTTTCATATCTAAGTGTTAAAGATTACTTTAAATTTTGATAACGAAATTAGTAATAATAGATTGAATATTAACATCATTTTAAGCAATAAATAAACAGTTTTTTAACAGTTTAGTTTTATCAGATATTAATCTTACTTTTTAATCGATTAACAGCATTCTAAACCCCTCAGAATTAAACCAGTCCTGCTCCTCGGTTGTTTTTACAATGTTGGCAATACGAACCGTAAAATCTGATTGAATTCCATGTTCTTGAGTATAATTTACCGCTTCATTAAAACTTTTTAGCATACTTGCATAAAAAGAATCTTGTTTAATCATTTTTTCGGCTGTGTATTTTTGAGCAATTTCAATATTAAACAACATTACATCAGCAATAACAAAAGCATCAACACCTAATTGGATGTAATGTTTAATAATTTTATGTGCTACAGACCTTCTTGTTTTTGGTTTGCGGGTGTTTACAGGAAAATATTCTTTGCCAATTTTAAACTTAGCATCATCTAAAAGCTTTTCTTCTTTCGGATTAAAAACAAAATTGTAATAAGTTTTAACAGGCTTAAAGCGGGTATATAAATCGAGCACTTGCTCTTGCAACTGCTTTTTGGTGAGTTCGTCTAAATATGATTTTAAAGCCCTTTTACTCAAAACTACCTTCTTTTTTTACCTCTATTTACGTTTTTATCTCCTCTTGTTTTAGGTTTTTTAAACTTGGTTTTAATTTCTCTTTTGTAAGAACCTCCTAAATTAACTTTTTGATTTTTTTCACTCTTTTCATGGAAACTTGCTCCTCGCTCTTCCTGTTTATTATTTCTGTTGTAGTTTTTTGTTTCACCTTCTTCAGGCCTTTCCTCAGGAGTTAACTCTGCCGATTTTTCTACATCATTAGGAAAAGGAATTTGTTTGATTTTTAAATCCATCAATTTTTCAATTCCTTCTTTAAATTCTCTTTCTTCTTTGGTGAAAAATAAAATGGTTTTACCTTCTTCTTCCGCCCTACCTGTTCTACCAATACGGTGCATGTAGTTTTCAGGAAAGTTTGGTGTATCAAAATTGATGACGTGCGATATTTTATCTAAATCTAACCCACGAGCCATTACATCTGTAGAAACTAACACCCTATTTTTGCCATTATCAAACTGCTCAATAGAACGGATTCTATAATTCTGAGATTTATTAGAGTGGATTACCCCCATCTCATCACTAAATTCTTCTTCTAAAACATTAAACAACCTGTCGGCACTCTTTTTATTGGCAACAAACACCAACACCTTACTAAACTCTTCTTTATCTCTTAAAAGATGACCTAAAAGATTTACTTTGGTATAAAAGTTTTTTACCTGATAACAAGTCTGGGCAATATTATCTAAAGGAGTTCCACTTAAAGCAATGGCCACTTTTTCTGGTTGAAAAAAGAAATCATCAATCAAAACATCAATTTCATCCGTCATAGTAGCAGAAAACATAATGTTTTGTCTGCGTTCTGGTAACAATTCAAAAATATTAGTTAATTGAAAACGGAATCCTAAATCTAGCATTACATCAACTTCATCAATCACTAACTTCTTAATTCCTTTCAATTTTAAAGCCCTACTTAAGGCTAAATCGTATAACCTACCTGGAGTAGCAACTACAATATCACAACCTTGTAAAATGGCTTGTTTTTGAGTGTTGATGTTTGCTCCACCATAAACACCAACAACCCTAACATTCATATAACTGGCATAGCTATTAATGTTTTCTACAACTTGTAAAACCAACTCTCTGGTAGGTACTAAAACTAAAATTCTGGGGTTCATTTGTTTAGAGAACTTTAACTCCTCTAAAATGGGCAACATATATGCAAAAGTTTTACCAGTACCGGTTTGTGCAATACCAACAACATCCTTACCTGAAAGAATAATGTTAAATGTTTCTGATTGAATGGGTGTAGGTTGCTTAAAACCTAAATCTTCAATAGCAAAATTGAGTTGTTTAGATAAACCAAATTTTTCAAAAGTACTCATAGTTGTTATTTTGTTTCACAAAATGTTTAGAAGCAAAAAGTCCGAAGTTAGGAGAAAAACCTTCCAACTTCGGACTTCAAACTTCAAGCAGTCATTATAACTACTCTAATTATATTTTTTGAACTTTTACTGCGTTCATTCCTTTTAATCCCTGTTCTAATTCAAAAGTAACTTTATTCCCTTCTTCAATAGAATCGATTAACTGACTAACGTGTACAAAGTATTTTTCTTGGTTTCTTGTGTTGATAATAAATCCAAATCCTTTAGAAGTATCAAAGAAATCAACTCTTCCTTCTAATGGTCCGTTGTATTCTTCTGAAGCTTCTTTTTTAGGAATACCTATTTCAATATCACTTGCCTTAATCTTCTTTTTCTTAATTGTTGGATCTGGCGGAGTATCAGTAATGTTACCAAATTCATCCACATAAGCCATCATATTATCCAATCCACCCCCTAAAGAATTTTCTTTTCTCTCTAAAGCTTTCTTCTTCTTGTCCTCACGCTTTTTTAAACGCTTTTTCTCTTTTTCTTTCTTGTTAAATGATTGTTGTGATTTAGCCATTATCTTAAAATGATTTTTTAAATTCTCTGCAAAGATAATATTCCTTAAGTAGTTATCGAAATATGAAGCTATTTATTTTAGAATCTTAATAAAACTAAATTGTTAAAAACCTCCATAAATTATTCCTTTTTCATTAATCAAAATCTCGTATTTTGCGGGTAAATTTATTCTGCCTAACCGCTAAGAATAGTAAGTTTTACGCCAAGGTTGCAAAGACTCTTTTGTATCTTAAAAGAATAAAAGATACTACTCTTTTTCTTTGCGTAAATACTTAAACTCTTTGCGGTTAAATAATGAAGTAATTTAACTATGAAAGTCTGTATAGCCGAAAAACCGAGTGTTGCCAGAGAAATTGCTACTATTTTAGGAGCAAACACCAAGCGTGATGGCTATTTTGAAGGAAATGGCTATGCGGTTACTTATACTTTCGGACATTTATGTACGCTTTTAGAACCGCACGATTATAAACCACAATGGAAAAGTTGGAATTTAAACAACTTACCCATGTTGCCCGATATGTTTAAAACTAAGGTGACTAAAAATGGTGGAATTCAAAAACAATTTAAAATTGTAAAAAAATTATTTAGCGAAGCAAGTTTGGTTATCAATTGTGGGGATGCTGGTACTGAAGGAGAATTAATACAACGTTGGGTTATTGATCAGGCAGGTTATAAAGGCGAAGTGCAACGTTTATGGATTTCCTCTTTAACTGCCGAAGCCATTACCGAAGGATTTAAAAATCTTAAACCCGCATCAGATTATGATAATTTGTATTATGCAGGTTTTTCTAGGGCTATTGGCGATTGGTTATTAGGAATGAACGCTACTCGTTTGTACACTTTAAAACATGGTGGTTACAAGCAAATGTTGTCTATCGGAAGGGTTCAAACCCCTACTTTGGCAATGGTGGTAAATCGTTTTAAAGAAATTGAAAATTTTAAGCCTCAACCCTTTTGGGAACTCCAAACCCTTTATCGTGATACTCTTTTTAATTGTGAAGAAGGTCGTTTTTTAGATAAAAATGAAGGTCAAGCTTTGGCTGATAAAGTAAAAGCAAGTGATTTTGAAATTGTTTCTGTCACCAAAAAGAAAGGTAAAGAATATGCTCCAAAGTTGTTTGATTTAACGGGTTTACAGGTTTATTGTAATACCAAATTTGGTTATTCTGCTGATGAAACCTTAAAAACTGTTCAGAAATTATACGAGCAAAAAGTAGTAACCTACCCAAGAGTAGATACTACATTTTTACCGAATGATGTTTACCCTAAAGTACACGGAATTTTAGGTCAACTAACCGAATACAGCGCTTTAACACAACCACTTTTAGGGAAAAAAATTAGAAAATCAACTAAAGTTTTTAATGATAAAAAGGTTACCGATCACCATGCTATCATTCCTACCGGACAACAAAGTTATTTAGATGCTCATCACCAAAAGGTGTATGATATTATTACCAAGCGTTTTATTGCTGTATTTTATGATGATTGTGAGGTAAACAATACCGCAGTTATTGGTAAGGCTGATGAAGTTACCTTTAGAACTACCGGAAAAGTAATTGTAGAAAAAGGTTGGAGAGTTGTTTTTGATGCTTCGACTAATTTGTCCACTGAGCGGAGCCGAAGTGAAGCAAATAAAGAAAATGATCTTCTACCTGCTTTTGTTAAAGGAGAAAAAGGGCCACACCAACCATCTTTTTTAGAGAAAGAAACCAAACCTCCTAAAATGTTTACTGAAGCAACCCTGCTTAGAGCAATGGAAACTGCTGGTAAACAAGTGGATGATGATGAGTTAAGGGATTTAATGAAGGACAACGGAATTGGAAGACCTTCTACCCGAGCCAACATTATTGAAACTTTATTTAGAAGAAAATACATTGCCCGAAAAAAGAAATTATTAGTCCCTACTTCTACAGGTATTGCTTTGATAGATACCATACAAAACAAAATGCTAACTTCTGCAGAGCTTACAGGAACTTGGGAAAAACAGTTAAAAGAAATAGAGCAAGGAAGCTTTAAAGCAGGAACATTTATCAAAAACATGAAGCAAATGGTAGATGCTTTAGTGTATGAGGTAAGAATGGAAGATAGAGCAAACATTACCTATACTGCTGCCAAAGCTCCAGCTAAAAAAGCTACTAAAAAAAGTGCTGGAATTACTTCCGAGAAATGCCCAAAATGCAAACAAGGAACAATTCTTAAAGGAAAAACAGTTTATGGTTGTAGCCAGTTTAAAGAAGGTTGTACGTTTAGAATGCCTTTTGCTTATCTAGGTAAAAAGATTTCTGAAAAACAATTAATTAGGTTGGTAAGCAAAGGAAGTACCGTTAATTTAAAAGGTTTTAAAGCAAGTAATGGTAAAGTAGATGGAGCCATTGTATTTAACGAGCAATTTGAGTTTACTTTAAAAGGTGCTGCAGCTAAGCCTAAAGCTTCAGCTTCCGAACCTATGATTTGCCCGAAATGTAAAAAAGGAAACATTATAAAAGGAAAAACGGCTTACGGCTGCAGTGCTTACAAAACAGGTTGCGATTTTAAATTTTTATTTGCCGATATTAGAACAAAATCGGCAGGACAAAAACTAACTAAAGAACTGGTTTACAAAGTAATAAGTGAGTAACTCTAAAGAAAAACATCAGCATTTTATCATTTACAAACCCTATGGTTATTTAAGCCAATTTGTAAATAATGGCCCAAAGAAAAATTCTAAAAAGTTATTGGGCGATTTAGGCAATTTTCCGGAAAGAACAATGTCCGTTGGCAGATTAGATGAAAAATCTGAAGGCTTATTGATATTAACAACAGACGGACAAGTAAGTTATGATATTTGCAGCAGCAAAGTAGAAAAAGAATACTACGCACAAGTAGATGGTATTATTACTGATGAAGCAATTGAACAGCTTAAAAACGGTGTAGAAATTGGTTTTGAAGGAATAAAATACATGACTCAACCTTGTAAAGCAAAACTGCTCTCTCCTGCTCCAATACTCCCTGAAAGAAGCAAACCGGTAAGAGATGATAGACATGGACCAACAACTTGGGTAAGCATTACTTTACGTGAAGGCAAATTCAGGCAAGTACGCAAAATGACTTCTGCAGTTGGTTTTCCTACCCTACGTTTAGTTAGAGTTAGAATTGGTAAAATACTTTTGGGAGAAATGGATGTTGGGGAGGTTGAAACTTTATTAATTAAAACTCAAGAATAATCAATGGATGTTTATTGGATTTCACTTCTTTTTTTTATAGTTATAATTGCCGCAATATTATTTTTCAAATTAAAATTGATTTTTAAAAAGTATAAAAAAATAAAAATTGTAGAAGATCCTAACTTTAAATCTAGTAAGTAGCAGTCACAAATTCCTGGAGAATATTTAGTTATGCCTGTTTACATTTCAGAAAAAGATGACAATCCTATATTAATCGACTTAGTTTTAAGGTATAATTCTTTTATAAAAAAGTGTTGGTTTTTTATGGGAATCGTAGTTGTTTTAATTATTTTAGGTTCAATCTTAAGTTATTTCTATAATTAATCTAAGCAACTTTTAATTTCCCGTGAAAACGAGAATCTAGGGTTAAGATTTGAATGTTTAAATTTTAGTAGAATTATTCTTTAAAGCACTTGACTTACCTTCTCAGGCAAGGAATCTATTTATGCTGTAATTCTTTGGGTATTTTTTTAGAGTCATTAATTAAGCCACAATTCGCTCATCATTATCATTAGTTTGAAGATTTCGAATTGCATTATTTAATGCTGCCGTTTTTATAAAACCTTTTATTGATAAATCTTCGTCCAAATCATCCCACCTTACCCCTATTCCTCCACTAATAAACGACCAGTTTAAAAGCTCTTTTTCTTTAGCATTACTAAGTTTTGGGTAATCAGAAATTTTAAGCTTTAATAACTTTCCATTATTAAAAACAACAAGTATCATATCTAACCCTTTATCAATAACTAATTGTTTAGCTCTTAAATTGTCTTCAAAAATGAGCTTATCAAAAGGGTCTTTTGCGTTTTTATTATTTAAAGTATTCATTCCAAGCTTTTATTAATTCTTCTTTATTTTCAGAAATAATTTCTTCTATTTCTTTTCTTTGTTTGGTTTCAAAACCATAACTATACTCTTCTTTTAGTGGTTCTAACCAATATTTAGCATTTCCATCTGCTTTTTATATATGAATATGAATTGGTTCATTGTTTTCATTACTATAAAAGTAAAATCTAAACCCATTAATTATTAAAACAGTTGGCATACACACAAATTTAACGTTTTTTTTCTTGTTTTGTTACCTATTATA
>JBMYXB010000012.1:0-29005 GCA_049608005.1 Vicingaceae bacterium | reverse complement strand
AATATTAATAGTTCCTCCTTTTTCGTCAAAAGCATGTTCAACCGAATTAACAACAAGTTCGTTAATTAACATACCACAAGTAAGAGCGTTATCTAGCCCCATTTTTTCTACAGTAGAATTTTGAGTAATTAATATGTTTAAATCTTTTAGACCTAAACCTTCTTGAAGGGTGTAAATGAATTTTTCTGAATAAGCTTTAAAATTAATTTTACCTAAACTATCAAATTCATATATTATTTCATGAAGAATAGCAATAGATTTAATACGTTTCTGGCAGGTTAGAAAAGCGGCTTTTGCATCTTCTGTAGATTTAATTTTAGCAGCCTGCAAACTCATTAAGCTTGATATAATTTGCATGTTGTTTTTTACACGGTGATGCACTTCTTTTAAAAGCAGTTCTTTTTCTTTTAATGTTTTTTTTAATTCTAATTCTTGATTTTTTCTTTCTGTTATATCTGTATGTATTCCAAAAGAGCCAACCATTTTTTTGTTTACATCAACAAGGGGTGTTCCGCTAATTTTAACCCACCTTTTATCACCATTTTTTTTATTAATAATGAGTTCATAACTATTAGAAATTAATTGTTTACGTTCTTTTACTTGCGTAGCCATAGCAGGAATAAAATCATCATTCAATAAGAGCTTTGCTGCCGCCTTACCTACTAATTCAAGACGTGTGTAACCTGTTATTTCAAACATTTTATTGTTAGCATAAACTATTTTGTCATTCATATCAACAATTAAAACCCCATCACTTAAGGAGTTCATTATGTTTTTAAATAACGGCAGACTATTTAAGTCTTTAAAGTCAGAAATGGATGATATTGCTTTTTGTATAAGGTTTGGCACAGTGTTAAATATACAAAAAACAGATGATTAAAAATCAGAAACTATATCTTAAACTCGTTTTTAATCTGGTTTTGTTATGAAATAAGCGTTTTTTATGAAAATAAAAACCATTTTTTGCTCTACTTTAAGGGTAGTTTGTTTCAAGAAATACTTTATTAACTTTGCATCGCTAAAAAGCAATGAAAAATGCAATTTGAATTAACCAAAACATACTTAGACGAACTAAATGCCGCTGTAGAATCTAAAGCGGAACCTAAAGTTTTAGAGCTTATAGGAGGTTTGCATGCGGTTGATATTGCAGAAATTTTAGACGAACAATCTACCAAAGAAGCAAAAGCTTTTTACGAATGTTTACCTAACGAATTAGCTGCAGATGCTTTAGTTGAGCTAGATGAAGATGTAAGAGAACGGTTTTTAAAAGAAATTTCTTCTGAAGATATTGCGGAAAGAATTATTGAAAACCTTGACTCTGATGATGCAGCAGATTTAATTGGTGAACTTTCTGAAGAAAAGCAAGATGAGGTAATTTCTCACATTGAAGATATTGAGCAAGCAGGAGACATTATAGACTTGTTGAACTATGATGAAGATTCTGCTGGTGGTTTAATGGCAAAAGAGCTTGTAAAAGTAAAAGTAGATTGGGATGTAGCTACTTGTATTAAAGAAATTAGAGCTCAGGCAGAAGAGGTTGAGAAAATGTACACCGTTTATGTGGTGGATAAAAATGACATTTTACAAGGAAGAATTTCATTAAAAAAGCTATTACTTGCTCCTGATAAAACAAAAATAAAGGATCTTTTTAACGATGAGGTAATCTTGGTTAAAGTAGATGCCGAGCGAGAAGATGTTGCTCAAATAATGGACAAATATGATTTGGTAGTAATTCCTGTTATAGATGAGATTGGAAGACTTTTAGGAAGAATTACCATTGATGATGTGGTTGATGTAATTAAAGAGGAAGCAGATAAAGATTACCAAATGGCTTCGGGTATTTCCGAGAATGTAGAATCGTCTGATAGTGCATGGGTGTTAACCAGAGCACGTTTACCTTGGTTATTAATTGGTTTGTTTGGTGGTATATTAGGTGCTCAGGTTATTGAGGCTTATGAAGGACAAATTCAAATACACCCAGAAATGGCATTTTTTATTCCTTTAATTGCTGCAATGGCAGGTAATGTTGGGGTACAATCTTCAGCAATAGTTGTACAGGGTTTGGCAAACAACTCTTTAGGTTTAGATGGTATTTGGAAAAAACTATTTAAAGAGTTGCTGGTTGGAATAATTAATGGAACAGTATTGGCAACATTAATTTTTACGTATAATTTCTTTTTTGGAAATGATTTAACGTTAGGAATAATTGTAAGTACATCGCTGTTTTCGGTAATTGTTTTTGCCGCTATTTTTGGAACACTGGTTCCGTTAATGTTAGATAAATATAAAATTGACCCAGCCTTAGCAACAGGTCCTTTTATTACAACGGTTAATGATGTTTTTGGATTGTTTCTTTACCTGTACATTGGTTATTTGATGTATGCCTTATAATTTAAAAAAAATACTTTTTGTAGATACTGTTCATCCAACTTTGGAAGAACGATTAATTGGTTTGGGTTATGTTTGCGAACATGATTTAAAAAGCCCTAAAGAAGAAATTGAAGCAAAAATCAACAACTATTTTGGGTTGGTAATTAGAAGTCGTTTTCCAATAGATGCAACTTTCTTAAACAAGGCAACAAATCTAAAATTTATTGCACGTTCTGGTGCTGGGCTAGAAAACATTAATGTGGCTTACGCAGAAGAAAAAGGGATAACGGTTTTTAACTCTCCCGAAGGAAATATGGATGCTGTTGGCGAGCAAGCCATAGGAATGTTGTTAATGCTTTTTAATCAACTAAAAAAAGGTGATTTAGAGGTTAGAAAAGGCGTTTGGGACAGAGAAGGAAATAGGGGGTTAGAGCTTTCTAAAAAAACGGTAGGAATAATTGGATACGGTAACATGGGTAAAGCCTTGGCTCAAAAACTAAGTGGTTTTGGTTGTAGAGTAATTGCCTATGATAAATATAAAAAAGGGTTTGCATCTCCTATTATAGAGGAAGTAGCTTTAGAAACTATCTTTAACGAAACCGATGTTTTAAGCATTCATTTACCTTTATCTGAAGAAACACACCATTACGTTAACACGGTGTTTTTAAACCAATTTAAAAAGCCTATTTATATCATAAACACTGCTCGTGGCAACAATGTTTGTATTGCCGATTTGGTTGTTGGGTTAAAAAATAAAACCGTTTTAGGAGCGTGTTTAGATGTGTTAGAATATGAAACAAAATCTTTTGAAACGATTAACTCAGAAGAACTACCCAACGATTTTAAATATTTAGCACAATCTGATCGGGTTATTTTAAGTCCGCACGTTGCTGGTTGGACAGCAGAATCCTATGTAAAGCTTTCTAGCTTTTTGGCGGATAAAATTGAGTCGTCATTCTCTTAATACAATGTCATGCAGAACATAATTTATAGAAAAACTTGTTTTTCTTAATAAATGAAGTGACGTATCTTGTGAGTTAATAAATAAGTGGACTTTACTGATTTAAAATCCAAGCTTTGCTATTGTGATCTTGGGCAAATTCTAAAGCATTAACAGCTTCTTTTCTGGTAACAAAACTATTGTAACTAACTGCCCACAAACCTTTACGTTTTCCAACAATAAAAGCATCAAACCCTTTGTTTTTTAGTTTTTTAACCATCTTTTTGGCGTTTCTTTTTTCAGAAAAACAACCCGCAACAATGTGATAATGTAATTCTTGTTTGGAAACTTCTACACGGGTAGAAACAGCCTCAGCAACAGGTATTTCTTTTAATTTTACAGTAATAGGGTCAACACCCTCTTCTAAAGTCACAGCTAAGAAATAAGCGTCTTTATCTGCTGCTGCAATTTGTTCTTTAACGGAAACCGTTTTAACTTCTTTGTTGGTTACAAAATCTGATTTTAATGGAGAGTAAACACTTTTTACAACAGGTTTAAACGGGTTTAAATTTGCATAACTAAGGTCTGCACTCATATCATAATGAGAAGGCATCCAGCCAGCTAAAAAAGCCAAAGGAATTAGTGCCGCAGCATATTTCCACTTTTTAGATCTTTCAGATTTAACAGCAACTAAAGGAGCTGTTCTATCAACAAACTCTTTGGTAATTTTTTCTTCAATAGTAGCTCTTTGTATGGGTTGTTTTTGAAAAACAGCCAAACCGTAAGATCCTAAAAGATAGTTTACTGAGTTTTGAGGTTCAAATTGAGTTCTGTTTTCAGCATCTAAAAATAATGTACCAACATCATTTAAGCTAACGCGTTTTTTCAGTTTTAAATCACGGTTTATAACCGCAACAGTTGCTTCAATTTTTTTGATGGCAGTATCAAAATCAACTCCTTCTTTTTGAGCAATTAAATTGGCCAATAAACCATCATTGGCATTTAAGTTCTTATTAAAAGAAATGCTTTTTGAAGGTGGCGAAAAAGTATTTTGAACAGCATGAATTGTTGCTGATTTATAATTGGCAACAAAACCTCCCAAGCTAGGAACAACAACACAGTCGTATTGATAAAGTAATTCTGATATGTATTGTTCTAATTTCAACTAAAAATATTTAGGGCTTGCGAAAGTATAAAAATAAAGAAAATGTAAGTGATTAAAAAGTGATTTTTTCTAAATCTTCAGGAGTATCAATTGCAACTGCCTCATAATTAGTAATATTAATTTTTATCGAATAATTGTTTTCTAACCACCTTAACTGTTCTAGGCGTTCTTTTACCTCTAAAGGCGATTGCGGAAGCTTACTTATTTGGGCTAAAACATCAGAACGATAACCATAAATGCCAATGTGTTTATAAAAAGTGTGTTTTTTAAACCAGTCTTCTTTTTTAATATTTGGAAGTTCAGGAATTACTGATCTACTAAACATTTTAGCAAAATTATTTTTGTCAAAATCTACTTTTGGGCGGTTAGGGTTAAAGAGTTCTTCTTCTGTTTTAATTTCTTTTATAAGTGTTGCAATGTCTGTTTTTTCATCCTCAAAACAAGCTGCCAACTGATTGATTTGTTCTGGGTTGATAAAAGGTTCATCGCCTTGTATATTTAAAACAACATCAAATTGCACTTCGTATTTTTCTAAAACTTCAGCACACCTATCTGTTCCACTTTCGTGGGAAGATGAGGTCATTACAACATTTCCACCAAAAGAGTTAACATGATTAAAAATTCTATCATCATCGGTTGCAACTACAACTTCAGTTAAAGAGTTTGCTTTTTTTGCCTGTTCGTAAACCCGTTGAATCATTGATTTTCCATCAATATCAATTAGTGGTTTGCCCGGAAACCGAGTGGATGCATATCGTGATGGAATTATTCCGAGTATTTTCATATAAACGAAAGTAAGGTTTTTTACTCGTTTCCCACGAAAGTGGGAATCCAGATGCTGCAGACAGCTCAAACTAATGTAGTTTTTCGCACATCAAAGCAAGATGCTGCGTCTAGATTCCTGCCTTCGCAGGAAAGGAGTAAGAGGATCAGTTTTTTCACGGGGAAATAGTATTTTTACCATATCATGAACGAACAACTTCTTTATCATATTGCAATAACTTCAATTCCTAATGTTGGAGATATTACCGCAAAAAAATTGATTGCATATTGCGGAAGCTCTGAACAGGTATTTAAAGAGAAAAAAAGTGTTTTAGAAAAGACTCCTGGAATTGGAGCAATAAACGCCCAAAAAATATTAACTCATAAAACGGAAGCTTTGGCAATTGCCGAAGAAGAGTTGGTGTTTATTGCTAAAAATAATATTGTTCCTTTATTTTATCTGAATGATAATTACCCTCAACGGTTAAGACACTGTGAAGATGGGCCTGTTTTAATGTACTCTAAAGGAAATGTTGATTACAACAATCAAAAAGTAATAAGTATTGTTGGTACACGAAAAGCAACAGAATACGGTAAAGATTTTTGCAATAAAATTGTGGAAGATTTAAAACCTCACAAACCATTAATTGTAAGTGGTTTGGCTTATGGTATTGATGTTTGTGCACACAAAGCAGCCATAAAAAATAACCTGCCAACGGTTGGTGTTTTGGCTCATGGACTAGACAGGTTATACCCAGCACAACATAAAAATGTTGCCAATCAAATGATAGAAAACGGAGCCTTATTGTCTGACTTTAAAAGTGGAACAAATCCTGACAGAGAAAATTTTCCGAAAAGAAATAGAATTGTTGCAGGAATTTCTGATTTAACCATTGTTGTTGAATCGAGCAAAAAAGGAGGTTCTTTAATTACAGCACACATAGCCAATGATTACAATAGAGATGTTTTTGCTTTGCCCGGAAGGTTAGGCGATAGCCAATCTGAAGGCTGTAACAATTTGATAAAAACCAATAAGGCTGCTTTAATTCAATCGGTAAAAGATTTAGAATACATTATGGGTTGGGAAACCAAAAAGAAAGCACAAGCTACCCAACAACAATTATTTGTAGAATTAACTCCCATACAAAAAACGATTGCGGCTATTATTGCTAAACACCAAAAAATTAGTGTGGATGAGCTTTCGTTACAAGCAAAATTACCAATGAGTAAAATTACCACAGAATTACTCGATATGGAGTTTAGCGGAATTGTAAAAACACTGCCCGGTAAGGTGTATAGT
The DNA here is from genome assembly GCA_049608005.1 of Vicingaceae bacterium. GTDB lineage: Bacteria > Bacteroidota > Bacteroidia > Flavobacteriales_E > Vicingaceae. The sequence continues at coordinate 22,468 of JBMYXB010000012.1, read as the reverse complement.
TTGGTTTAAATGAGAAGGTGTTAATATTTACTAATCCAAACATAGGTTAGTAAGAGGGTTGTGTTTTTGATTATGCCGAACAAAATTTTATTTCAGGAAGAATCCTATAATTGAAATGATGAACCTTTTTGTTTTACGAAACTAATTTAGTTTACAACCCTGGACTCCCGTTTTCACGGGAGATTATTTACCAAACAAACCCTTTAATGTTTATAAACTTAAACCTAAAAGGGTTGAAAACAGATAAGAAGCTTTACAAGGCCCCATGTTTAATTTCTTCAACAACAGTTGGATCCAATAAAGTACTTGTATCTCCTAAGCTCGAAGTGTCACCTTCGGCAATTTTTCTGAGGATACGCCTCATAATTTTACCAGAACGTGTTTTTGGCAAACCTTTTACCACCTGAATTTTATCAGGCTTAGCAATAGGGCCAATTTCTTTGGTTATTTGTACAAGCAGCTCTTTTCTTAATTCTTCTTCATTAACTTCTTTAGCACAAATTACATAGGCATAAATTCCTTGCCCTTTAATGGAGTGCGAAAAACCAACCACAGCAGTTTCTACTACATCATGATGGGTGTCTAAAGCGTCTTCTACTTCGGCAGTTCCAATTCTATGTCCAGAAACATTAATCACATCATCTACACGCCCTGTAATGCGATACATTCCATTTTCATCTCTTTTGCAACCATCACCAGTAAAATATTTGCCTTTATAAGTAGAAAAATAAACTTCTTTACATCTGTTATGATCGCCATAAATGGTTCTGAGCATTGATGGCCAAGGGTATTTTATACACAGGTTTCCCTCAACGTTATTTCCTTCTATTTCATTTCCTTCGGTATCTACCAAACAAGGTTGTATTCCTGGTAAAGGAAGCGTTGCAAAAGTGGGTTTTAGAGGAGTTATTCCTGCCAAAGGAGAAATCATTATTCCGCCCGTTTCTGTTTGCCACCAAGTATCTACAATTGGGCATTTTTCTTTTCCAATGTGCTTATCATACCAATGCCAAGCCTCATCATTAATGGGTTCACCAACGCTTCCTAACACTTTTAAGGAGCCTAATTTATGTTGGTTTACAAAATCTATATCACAAGCTTGTAATGCTCTAATTGCTGTTGGGGCAGTATAAAAAATATTGATTTGGTGTTTATCAACTACATCCCAAAACCTGCCAGCATCGGGCCAAGTAGGAACTCCCTCAAACATTACAGTAGTTGCCCCAGCCAATAAAGGACCATAAACAATGTACGAATGACCGGTTATCCAACCAATATCGGCAGTACACCAATAAACATCGCCCTCATTATATTGAAAAACATTTTGAAAACTATAGTTCGTATAAACCATATAACCTGCAGTTGTATGCACCACACCTTTTGGTTTTCCGGTAGAACCAGAAGTATATAAAATAAACAACTCGTCTTCTGAGTCCATTATTTCTGCCCCACAAATACTGTTTACTTTTTTGATTTCCTCATGCCACCAAACATCTTTCTCGGTCATGGTAACACCTGCCCCAGTTCGTTTTAAAACAATGTTTTTTTCAATTGATGGACAACTTTCTAAAGCTTCATCAACAATACTTTTTATAGGAATAGTTTTCCCACCTCTGTAAGCCTCATCAGAACAAATAACAATATTACAAGTAGCATCATTTATTCTATCAGCTAAAGCTTTAGCAGAAAACCCAGCAAATACTACCGAATGGATTGCTCCTATTCTGGCACAAGCCAAAACAGCAATTGCCAATTCTGGAACCATAGGCATATACAAACAAATTCGATCGCCTTTTTTAGCACCATTGTTTTTTAACACATTGGCAAAGGCACAAACCTTTTGGTGTAGTTCTGTGTAGCTAAGTTTTACAACCTTGTCGTTTGGGTTATTGGGTTCCCAAATAATTGCGGTTTGGTTTCCTCTTTTTTCTAAATGTCTATCTAAACAATTTTCAGTAATGTTTAGTTTTCCGCCTTCAAACCATTTAACTTTTGGTGCTTCAAAATTCCAATCTAAAACGGTATCCCATTTTTTTTGCCAAGTAAATGTGTTGGCAATGTTTTCCCAAAAAACTTCTGGGTTTTCAATACTTTCTTTGTATTTGGTTTTGTATTCAGCTAAGGAGTTTATTTTTATTGACATATCTAAAAAATTGATTCTTAAAAGTAAGTGAATTTTTCGACAATAAAAAAAGGCGAATCAGATCGATTCGCCCTTTAGTAAAAAATTTAATAATACTATTTAGCAACTACAAATCTGTTTGCTCTAATAAAGTTTCCTTTATCATCAGAAATAGAGTAAAAATAAATTCCGTTATTCATTTTTGTTGTAGAAACAGTTAATCGGTTATTTAAAGATGAAGCTGACATAACAACTTTTCCTGTAACATCAACGATCTTAACATTAAAAGAGTTAATGTCTAACTTAAAATTAAGTACGTTTTTAACTGGGTTAGGATATACAGTTACTGCAATGTTTCCAAACTCTGTTATTCCTGTAGAAATAGAAACATCTGAAGCTGTTCTTGGTAATAATTTATGCTCACTAAAAGAATAATCTAAAACACCTGTAATATCATAATCAACAGATACTGTTGGTCCAAAATCAAACATTTTATCATCAATAATTAAATCTCCAGAACCATCATTAACAGTCCACTCTCCGTTTGAACTTCCAACTGTATCAGCAGTACAGTTAGCTGAACTTACACTTACTAAAACACCTTCATATTGTTCGTCATTTGCGTTAGCAGTAGATAAATCCGTTGCATTTGGCAAAGTACCTCCAGCAGTAGCATTATAAGCAGAAATGTTTTTAACAGTAGTAAATTCATAATATTCATCAACAGTACCAGAAATAGTAACATCATCACCTATACTAGGGTTGTTGTTATAATCTAAAACAAAAACGCCATTCCACGCACCATTTCCATCTTGTAAATAATATCCGTTATATTGTACAGCGGTTACTACCCCGCTAGTTTCAACAAACTCTGTATTGTGAGGAGAATCTGCAGGTGTAGCTGTAGTGTATTGAATATCATAAATAGAATAAGGAGTTGCAACAGGTGCAGACCCAGAAGTTATTGATACAGAATCAATAAGAATACCATTAGCATCAGTATTTCTTAACGAAAGAATGAATTGTGCACTATCACAAAGAGCAGGAATAGTAACAGTTTGAGTTACTATTGTTTGCGATGCTGATACGATAGAAGCGTAACTATTATATGAACCATAAGCATCGTTGGTTATGTCATAATAATTTGTTCTTAAATCGCCAGCTAAACCAGCAACCCAAATTTTTATGTCATAGGTAGTACCAGCAACAACCTCTGTTGGTATTGTTGTAAAACGTTTATGACCAGATCCAGTATTAACAACTTGTGCCATGCTAGAACCATAATTTGCACCTGTTGCTACTTCTGTAACTGCAGATTGAGCGATGTTAGTTTTAGTACCAAACCAATCGCTTGGATTACCGTTAGCATCCCATGAGCTAAGGTCGCTTTGAAAAACTGTTTGTCCGATAGCCAATGTACCAAAACTAGCAGCTACTAAAAGAGTAAAGATTTTTTTCATAATTATAGATTTTAAAGGTTTGTATAAATTGTTTATTTATTAATAATAATATTATCTATTTCCCAAGTACTCCCATCAGAGTTAGTTCCTGTGTATTTGTAAGCTACATAAACAGAGGCATTTCCATTAAAAGAAGATAAATCTGTAGGTCCAGAACCAACTAACCCCCAATTGTTTCCATCTGTATCTAAAGACGCAGAAATTGCTGTCCAAGTTGCTGAAGAGGGAGCAGATGTTCCATCATAATTTGTTGAAACTAACACCTCTAAGGTTGGACCTCCAAACTTGTAATCACTTGCAAATGATATGTTTGGGTTTGTAGCAGTTGATAAATCTATTGCTGGAGAAATTAACCAAGCCTCGCTAGCTGTATTACCCCCCGAATAATTTGACATTTTTGCGTAAGAATTTCCGCCAAAACCATCAACAAACCAGTTGTAAGTACCAACAACCTGTTGTGTTGTCCAGCCACCAGAAGTAATGCTTCCATCTTCAAAATCTTTAACTACTGGAGGTGCTCCATTTAGGGTAAGTTCGTTCGGATCTCTTACTAAAAGTTGCAAACCAGAATTGTATTGAGCAGCTATTCCAATAAAAGAACCAACACCATTAGGTAATGTGTCTGCTGCAAAGTTAGCATATCCACTTGTTCTAACTTCAATTTGGTTACCGTTTAAATCTTCTAAATATCTAGATTCTGCGGATAAATTAACGGCATCAGCATAAGTTTCTTGTCCACCAGTTAAAAAGCGAACATTATCTAATTGGATTAATTTTCCTTGAGCCAACTCAAGATCTCCTAACAAAGAAAGAATGTTTGTGTTTTCAGGTTTTTTAAATTGTTGAGTTGCTTGCTTTACTATGCTATTATCAGGGTGTAAAGAGTCAATTTGAAGCATTTGATTGTATTTAATAATTTTTGCTCCGTTAAGATTAACCAAAATAGAATCGCCAGTATAAAGCCCGCTACCAGAAATAAAACGCAAATAAAGGTTACCTGTTTCATCAGCTATGTAAGATTCTTTATAAAGGTTACCTGTAGTTTCATCCATAGTAACCACACCATAAACAGAAATATCTGATGTTATGTTTACGGTTTGACCAGGAACATACATTGCTCTAACATCAGCAATGGTTTTAATTGTTCCTGTTGGAACTGTTGGAACTGTTGGATCATCATATTCTTTTTGACAAGAAGTAACAGTTAAAAACGCGAAAAGAATGTATATAAGTTTTTTCATTTTTATAAATCTAATAAGTTAAAAGTGTCAATTTCCCAAGTATCGCGTGTTGCTCCTGTTGAAGTATATTTAAATGCGATATGAACTCCAGAAACTTTGTGTTGGTTTAAATCAAAATCATTAGAATCTGTCCAGCTCCAGTTTCCTGTTGAGATGTTAAAATTAGAAGTGATATCTGTCCAAGTTGCAGCAGAAGGAGCAGAGGTCCCATTATAGTCAGTAGAAATTAATATTTTTAAAGAACTACTAGACGTTCCTGATCTTGCGGCAGTTTTAAAATTAAAAGCCGGATTATTAGTGTTGCTTAAATTAAAAGCTGGAGAAATAAGCCAAGATTCTCCTATTTTTTTGTTATTTGTATTATCTACAACGCCATAATAATTACTTCCAGGAAAGTTATCTGTTTCCCATAAATTATTTGGAACAGGATATTGAACAGACCATCCGCCTGAGGTTAAATTATTATCATCAAAGTTTTTTTCGTGAATCGGGCAGTTAGCACAAGTTATTTTTCTAGTTCCATATAAACTAGCTTCATTTGGGTTTCTTATGGTTAATTGAACATACTGGTTGTATTGCGAAACAACAGCAGTAATTGACCCTTGCCCTCTTGGAAGCTGTGTGCCAGCAAAACTGGCAAAACCACTAGATCTAACAACAATAGAGTTTCCTAAAGTATCGTTTAAATACCTGTTAACATCAGATTGTGTGATGGCATCAGCCCAAGTTTCACAAACTTGAGAACAATCAAATTCTACATTATTTATTTTTATCAATTTACTTTGAAGAGGAGAGTAAGTTTCTCCTATAGGAATGTTAATATCTTCAATAGTAACCACTTGTGGTGATAATTCTACATTAGATTGTTGCTTAACAATAGCAACATCAGGATCAATATTTTCTATGGTAATCATATCGCTACCATCGTCAGTAATAATTGCTCCTTTTAAAGAAACCCTAATTCTATCTCCAACAAAATAGTCGGCAGATGAGGTAAGTGAAAGCTTAATAGCGTTTGTTTCATCTTGAATAAACAGCTCTTTATAGATATTACCTGTTGTGGCATCAGCAGTAACCACACCATAAACAGATAAAGAAATATTAACCATAAGGTCATTTCCTTGATAGATGTTTCTAAGAGAATCTATCGTTAAAATGTTTTTTTCAGGGACTTTAGTAACAGGTATTGTTTCTAAATCTTTTTTACAACCACTTAATATTACTAAAGCGCAAATTAAAGGGAGTGCAAATTTATTTTTTGTTCGTATCATAATTGTTATACGGGTTAAATTTTATTTAGTTAAAACTGAAAGCTAACCATAGCAAAAAATGTTCTACCATACATGTAGCCAATTTTAGCAGGAAATTTTCCAATATCGTTTTGATCGTATCTTAATTGCTCAAATCCACCTGTTTTAAAATCGGTATTGTTAAGCACGTTATTTACATTTATATTTATTCGTAAGTAGTATTTATTTTTAATTCTCCATGATTTTCCTGCAAAAACATTAATGGAATAATCGTTGTCTAATTTAGTTTGGTCAGCAATTTCTTCTGGTTGAGGATCTGAAGTGATGTAATTTGTATTTGCTTCAAACGTTCTCCTATCAGGGTTAGCATCTAAATAAATGTTTGCAAAATAATTAAAGTTAGCACCAGCAAACCAATATTTTGGAGACCTATAAGTTAACCCTAAAGAAGTTGCTGTTTGAGGTATTCCACCAATTTTAAAGTTTTTAAAATATATTTTTTTATTAGTAGCTAAGGCTTCTGTTGAATTATCTTGGTTAATGTTTGCTCTTGGGTTAGAATCGTATAAAAACTGACCTGTTGCAAATGCTGCTGAAACGGTAACTGTTGGCACTATGTTTACCTCTGCACCAAGCTCTAAACCTGTAAATACTTGATCCACATCTGTCATCATATAGTTAACAAAAGTGTTTAACTCATCGTGATAAAAACTTCTACTCCATGTTTTATCTTTAATGGTTGTATGGTATAAAGTAGCTCTAGTTTTTACTTTAGGGTAACGAACGATGTAGTTAATATCTCCAGAAAATATTTTTTCGCTTTCTAAATCAGGGACTACCTGCCCTCTTGTTCTTGGAGAAACAAAAGCAGTTCTAGAATAAGGTGCTCTAGACATTGAGGCAGCATTTGCTTGTATTAAATGTCTTCCTGATATTTTATAAGTTGCCCCCCCTTTTACTCCATAATTTAAAAAGTTGCTTTTTTCTGAATCTCCATAAGAATCATCCGGAAACAAGCCGTTTTTATAATTTCCTGTTCTCCAATAAGAGGTGTGTGAGAAAGAAAGTGCGGCATACCAATCTACTTTAGCAGAAGTTATTTCTGCTTGCCCAAATACTTTGTAAGTGTGGATATTAATATCATAATCATACCCAAAACGATCACCTTCTTTAATAATTCTATTAGGATTGTTAAGATCTGCTTGTGCAGCTGATTCATCCGAAAAATCTCTTTCAGCAAATTGATCAACATCTACCCAAAAATCGGCTCCTAATAAATCATTTACCAATTTATAATTGTTGCTTTTGTATAAATCTGCATTTAAGCCCCCAGTTAATAAAAGGTTGCTGTTTTTTTGATGTGTAAACACAGTATTAAATCCATAATTAGAAATATCGCTTCGTGCTTCTTCTATAATGTATTTTGCTCTATTACCTGTTACATTATTTCCGTCAACACCATCTACATTAGTTTGTGTGTAAAGATTTTTAGTGTTGGCAAAATACATTTGATCAAAATCTAATTGAACAGTGCTTGGGTCGTTGGCTTCCCAAAGCGCTGTTTGTGCATTAAAAAGACCTTCTTCTGAAGGGTTGTTGCTGTAGTAACTCGGTAAATTTCTGTAATAGTCTGGTCGAGGATCTGCTGCACTATACCAATTTAAACGGGTGTTACCACCTTTACCGAAAGAATAATAAACCGAAGAGTTAATTTTTGTTTTCCTATTCACATCAAAATAATGGTTTAACATTATTCTTGGTTTATGATTGGTTCTTATTCTTGAATTTCGTTTTTCTCCATTTTGATAGCCCCAATAAGAATTGTAATAATTATTACCTGTTAAATCATACGTTTCTTGGGTAGAAATACTTCTTTTTCCTTGTACGGTTGGAGCTCCATAACCAACCAATCCAATACTGTGTTTAGCATTAAACTTTTTTTCTACAGATAAAAAATAACTTGCACCGTTGTAATATGTACCTTCTACGTAACCTTCTTCCGACCATCTTTTAGATGCAGATGCTACAATTGCCCAGCCGTTACTCATCATTCCTGTAGAGTGAGTTACCATTACTCTATTTCGGTACGATCTGTTTGCTGCAGCATAAGAAACTTTAGTTCCTTTTCTGATGGCTGTAGCCCTTGCGTTAATGTTGGAGTACCCACCAATACCAGCAAAATTATAAGATGAGGCAGAAATACCAGCTTTAGATTCTTGGTACCTTGTAATGTCATTTAAACCACCCCAAAATGCCCAAATAGCTCTACCACCTTCTTGATTGTTTAATGTAATGCCGTTCATACTAACGGTAAAGTTCTCAGAGTCATACCCTCTTACTCTATACCTAGCAGCACTAAAATTAAATCCAGCAATACTTGTAAAAACATCTTTAGAGGATTGTAATAAACCAGAAACATCTTGAGCTTCCGATTCTCCTTCAAGTGCATCAAGCGATGTGGTAAAGGTTGGGGCAATTTGCCCATTTAAAATACTATCCCCAGCAAAAGCTGTTGTTGTATCTGTTTGAGCGTGTACTGCTGTTGAGGCTAAAATTAATACAGCTGTTATTTTTGTTATTCTTCTCATTAATTTAAAAAAAAGGTACAAGAATAAAGTGGTTTGAAGTCTTATTTTGGCTGCTTCATAGGATGATCACTTTGTTAAAAAGCTATCTTTAGCTTAATAATTTTTCAAAATTAAACTTTATAAACCATAAATCATTCAAAACCATTCATATATTAATGATTATTTAACATAAAAAAGAAGTAAAGAGGTTGTTTTTGGAATAGTTTCTAAAATTTAATTTGGTTACTTTGTAAAAAACAGTTTTATGAAAAAGCAAATTATATTTTTAGTTGTTTATTTAATATTTAGCGTTAACACACTTTTCTCACAAGAAAAAAAGAAAGAATATGCTGTAACAGGCTTAGGTTTTTATAATTTAGAAAACCTTTTTGACACCTTGGTAGATCCTGACCCAAATAAAATTTTACAAGATGATTTTACACCAAAAGGCAAAAAGGGTTGGAGTTCAGAAAGGTATCACAACAAGTTAGCAAACATGTCTAAGGTAATTGCCGAAATAGGAACGGATGTTAGTCCTGATGGCTTATCAATTTTGGGAGTTGCCGAGATAGAAAATAAAAGTGTTTTAGAAGATTTAGCCAAAACGGAGAAACTAAAAACAAGAGGCTACAAGGTTGTGCATTATGATTCTCCTGATAGAAGAGGAATAGATGTTGGTTTATTGTATAACCCTAAATATTTTAAAGTAACTTCAAGTAAAAGTTTTTCTTTAAGAGATATTGATACGACATTTTACACAAGAGATCAGTTATTGGTTAGTGGATTATTAAATGGTGAAGAGGTACATGTTATTGTAGCACATTGGCCATCTCGTAGGGGAGGAGAAAAAAGAAGTAAGCCAAGAAGGGCTTCGGCAGCTAAATTAGGAAGAATGATAATAGATTCTTTACAAGCAAATGATCCTAACGCAAAAATATTTTATATGGGCGATTTGAATGATGATCCTACAGATGATAGTGTTAAAAAACATTTGAAAGGAAATGGAAAAGAAGAAGCATTAAGTAAAAAAGAAATGTTTAACCCTTGGGAAAGTTATTATAAAAAAGGAATAGGAACATTAGCTTATAGAGATGTTTGGAACTTATTTGATCAGATTTTGGTTAGCCCCTCGTTAATGGGTAAAGATTATAGTTCTTTTAAACTTTATAAATCTAAAATATTTAATAAAACGTATTTAAAAAATTCTGGAGGAAGATACAAAGGTTATCCGCACAGATCTTTTGCTGGAGGAGCTTATGTGGCAGGTTATAGCGATCACTTTCCGGTATATATGTTTTTAATTAAGGAACAAAATTAAACGAGAAAAATAAGTTCTGTAGGTTAAAAAATTGGCTTTCGGAAATAATAGCTCAAAATCAAGGGGTATTCGTTTGTACTTCAAAACAAATATTTATAAGCAATAAGGGTTGTATTTTTACAACTATTTCCTATTTTCGAGCGTCTAATTTAAAGCACAAATAAAAAAGACATTTTTAGGTGAGTATTTATTCTCAAAAACAACGATGGAAACTGCTGTTGGCAGGAATTGCAATTTTAATCATTATTGCTTCGTTGTGGTACACCAATATATTGGTTGAAAAAATTGCTACAGAAGAGCGAAACAAGGTTCAGCTTTGGGCAGAGGCCATTCAGAACAAAGCTTCGTTGGTTAACTATACAGGCGAGTTGTTCGATAAAATATCTAAAGAAGAACGAAATAAAATTGAAATTTGGGCAGAAGCTTCTAAGCGAATTGTTACTTCTAACAACCAAGATGCAACCACTTTTTACTTGCAAATTATTGGCGAAAACGAAACCATACCTGTTTTGGTTTTGGATGAGAACGATAAAATAATGAATTACAGAAACTTTGATTTAGAGGCTGGGATTGATACCAATACTTTTTTGTTAAGTCAATTAGATTTAATGAAAAACAAAGACAACCCAATTGATTTGGTGATTCATGTTACTAAAAACCTTACTTGGACTTATAAATTATATTATAAAGACTCTAAAATTTTCTCTGAACTTAAAGTTGTTTTAGATGATTTAATACAATCTTTTATTTCTGAAATTGTAATTAATTCAGCTTCGGTTCCGGTAATTTATACTGATAGTTCTCAAACAAAAGTGATAGAGTTTGGAAAGTTAAAAGGCGGTAAAACAGGTATTGGTTATGATTTTTTAATGGCAACGGTAGCAGAAATGCGAGAAGAAAATGAGCCAATAGCCATTACGTTAAATAACAATTCAGTGAATTATATTTTTTATTCTGACTCTGAATTGCTGAAACAATTAAAAAGATACCCTTATTTTCAGATTGTAATTATTGCCTTGTTTTTATTGATCTCTTACTACTTGTTTAGCACCTCTCGTAAAGTAGAGCAAAACCAAGTTTGGGTTGGTTTGGCAAAAGAAACTGCTCACCAATTAGGAACGCCTTTATCATCGTTAATGGCTTGGGTAGAATATTTAAAACTAAAAGATACGGTAGAAGAAAATACATTAAATGAGCTGGCGAAAGATATTTCTAGATTAGAAACAATTACCGAACGTTTTTCAAAAATAGGCTCTATACCAACCTTAGAGCACGAAAATTTAAACGAAGTTATTGAGGCTTCTTTAAGTTATTTAAAGGTTAGGATTTCTAAAAAAGTTAAGGTAAGCTGTACTTCGGCTAACAATGAAGAAATTCAAGCAAAATTAAACCCTTCGTTGTTTAGTTGGGTGTTGGAAAACATCATAAAAAATGCTGTTGATGCCATGAAAGGCGAAGGAAGTATTAATATTTTAATTACAGATCAGAGTCAGTTTGTTTATATTGATATTTCTGATACTGGAACAGGAATTCCAAAAAAACAACAAAAAACCATTTTTGAACCCGGGTTTACAACCAAACAAAGAGGTTGGGGATTAGGACTTTCTTTGGTGAAAAGGATTATAGAAAACTACCATGAAGGCAATATTTTTGTAAAACAATCTGACGAAAACGGAACCACTTTTAGGATAGTGTTGAATAAGTAATAAATTTCCTCCCTTGAGGGAGGATTAAGGTGGCTGAGAGAATAAAATCACCCCTATAATTCCCACAAGGGGATAAAATAAACTTCTGTGGCAGGCATTTATATTCATATTCCATTTTGTAAACAAAGTTGTAGTTATTGCGATTTTCATTTTTCTACTTCTTTTAAATACAAATCAGACCTTGTAAACGCTTTGGTTAAAGAATTGGATCAAAGAAAAAACGATTTATCAGGAACTATAAACACCATTTATTTTGGCGGAGGAACACCATCGTTATTAAGTGGCGATGAGTTAAAACTGATTGTTGAGGCGGTTTATAAAAACTATGCTGTTGCCAATAATATAGAGTTAACTTTAGAGTGCAACCCAGATGATTTAAGCCAACAAAAACTGAAAGAGTTAGCAGGTTCTGGAGTAAACAGGTTAAGCATTGGCATACAATCTTTTAATGATGACGAGTTAAAATTTTTTAACAGAGCACACAACTCTAGCGAAGCAGAATCGAGCATAAAAAGAAGTCAGGATGTTGGTTTTGAAAATATTACAATGGATTTAATTTATGGATCTCCATTGTTAACCGATAGTGTTTGGTTAGATAATCTAAAAAAAGTGAACGATTTTGGAGTGCCTCATTTATCGGCTTACGGCTTAACGGTAGAGCCCAAAACAAAATTAGAACATCAAATAAAAACAGGACAATTTCCTGTGTTGGATGATGATAAAATGATTGCTCAATTTAAAACTTTAATTGAAAAAACAGCCGAATTTGGTTTAACACAATATGAGGTTTCAAACTTTGGAAAAGAGGGGTTTTACTCGCAACACAATAGCAATTATTGGAAAGGCGAAGAATACTTAGGAATAGGCCCTTCAGCACATTCATACCTTAAGAGTTCCCCTCCTGGGAGGGGATTAAGGGGTGGGTCTAAAAGAATTTGGAACGTAGCCAACAACATGAAATACATTAAAGCTTTAACGAACAACCAAAAGTTTTTTGAAGAAGAACAAATTGATGAAAAAACAGCGTTTAACGAATATGTACTTACCCGCTTAAGAACAATTTGGGGAGTTGATGTAGCTTACATTTCAACTAATTTTAACTCCGAATTAAACAAGCATTTTAATAAAGAGATAGCACCTTATTTAAATTCTGCCTACCTTAAAACCGATAAAAATAAAATAACATTAACCCAAGAAGGAATTTTTATTGCTGATAAAATTACTTCCGATTTATTTTATGTGTAGATGAAAGTTAGATTTAAAATATTGATAATTAATCTTTTAACATCTATTTTGTACTACGTATTTATCCTTTTATATATTTCTAATAGTGAAATTTTTGAGTCTGGAATTGTAGGTTTTTTTTCAGCTATATCTGATACCATTTCAATTATACTTTATTATAATGCAATCCATATTGTTTGGGTTGGGTTAATTCTGTTTGGTTTAATAAAAAGAAATAAAGAGCTTATTTTTGGAGGAGTTTTTTCAATAGGGTTATCAGCTTTAACTTTTGTATTAGCTATTTTATATTTTCAAATTTAAAACAATGAAGGCAACCATCACACATAATAATAAAACCTACCAAATAGATTTAGCTAAACCTTTAGATATTTCTATGCCTTTAATGGCAGGTAAAAACAACCCAACAGCATGGTATGTTAATGAACCAAAATTTGAGCCTGTTATGGAAAATGGCTTTGTTGGAGATGTTAATTTAGGAGGTGCAGTCAATTTTAAAAACATATTTTTTAATCCTCACGGACACGGAACACATACCGAGTGTGTTGGGCATATTAGTAAAGAACCTTACACCATAAACCAGTGTTTAAAGGAGTTCTTCTTTTTAGCAAATGTGGTAAGTATTACCCCAGAAAAGCAAGGAGAAGATAGCGTTATTACACGAGATCAAATGGAAAAAGTGTTTGTAAATAACAACGCAAAAGCAATCGTTATCAGAACACTACCTAATACAGAAGAGAAGTTAGAGATGCAGTACTCTAGCACAAATCCAACTTTTGTAGGTTTTAAAGCAATTCAATTTTTAATTGATAATGGGATAGAGCATTTATTGATAGATACACCATCTGTAGATAAAGAAGAGGATGGCGGAGCTCTTATTTCTCACCATACCTTTTGGGAATACCCCAACAATACTCAGACTCAAAGAACAATTTCTGAACTTATTTTTGTGCCAAATACAATTGCTGATGGTACTTATTTTATTAACATGCAAATTGCCAGTTTTGAAAATGATGCTTCTCCTAGCAAACCAATATTGTATAAAATCTTAGCCCAATAAAGGCAATCAAAAAAGAGCTATTTCCGATTTTAATTTTGTTATTTTTGATTTATTAAAAGAATATTTTTAGAAAACAGTATGAAATTAGACGAATTAGATTTAAGCATTCTTAAAAGGTTGCAAGAAAATGGAAAAATCACCAACCTTCAATTATCTAAAGATATTGGTTTATCGCCAGCACCAACATTAGAACGAGTTAAAAAATTAGAGAGCAATGGTTTTATAGAAAGTTACCACGCTTTAGTTAATGAAGCAAAATTAGAGTTAGGCATTACTACGTTTATGCAAATTTCTTTAATCAGACAAAGAGACAATGCCATTAATAATTTTATTGCTCAAATAAATAATATTGATGAGGTTTTAGAATGTTACAATGTAACGGGTCAGGCAGATTACTTACTAAAAATAATGGTAAAAGATATTGCTGCTTTTGATGTGTTGGTAAAAGAAAAACTAACGCCAATTGAGGAAATTAGAAACATGCACTCTATGATGGTAATTTCTAAAGATAAGTACTCTAAAGTGCTTCCTTATCAATACAAAAAAAATTAATGAATATAGAAGATTACAGAAATTATTGCATGGCTAAAAAGGGAGCTACAGAGAGTTTTCCTTTTGATGAAAATACCTTAGTTTTTAAAGTAATGAATAAAATGTTTGCTTTAACAGGAGTAGATAAATTTGAATTTATTAATCTAAAATGCGATCCAGAAAAAGCAATAGAATTACGCGAAGAGTTTGAAGGTGTTACAGGAGCTTACCACATGAGTAAAAAACATTGGAACAGTGTTGCAACAAACGGAACTGTTGGGGATAAATTAATTTACCAATGGATTGATGATTCTTATGATTTGATAGTATCTTCGCTAACAAAAAAACTTAAAAAAGAACTCGAAGCAATAGATTGAACCGAAATTTTGTAATGATTTTTGAGATATGGATTTCAGTAAGCTAATAAAAAGATTAATAGGATATTTTTTACAAGGTATCTTATATGTTGTTCCTATTGCAGCTACAATTTATATTGTTATTGAGGCTGTTATTTTGATTGACGGAATAGTTCCTGTAAAAATTCCAGGATTAGGACTTTTAATCATATTGGTTGTTTTTATTGTTGCAGGATATTTGGGTGGTTCACTATTAACAGCAAAAGTTTTTAACATCAATAAAATTCTAGACAGAATACCGTTAATAAAAATTGTTTATACCTCTGTTAAAGATTTACTTTCGGCATTTGTTGGTAAGAAAAAACGGTTTACTGAGCCTGTTTTGGTAAAAATGGAAGGAGATGTTGAGCGTTTTGGATTTATTACACAAAATGATTTAACTCATCTAGGTGTTTCGGCAGATAAAATAGGGGTATATATTCCGTTTTCTTATGCGGTAACAGGCAATTTAATTGTTGTTCCAAAGAAAAACATTACCCCTGTAGATGGCTCTTCGGCAGATGTAATGAAGTTTATTATTTCGGGAGGAGTTACCGAAATAGAAGACGACAAATAGCTTACTCGTTAGCAAATATAGTTGCTATAAATTCTCCTCTTGCTGTTTTTTGATAATCTAACTCTATAGAAATAGCACCACTTTTATTGTTCCACCTACATAGCTCATTATTTTCAATAAGCTCTCCAAAATTGGCAGTATTCATTTCAGATTTAATACCTTCAACAACATTAATAGCATCTTTTTCTAAACCAAAGTAAGCATCAATTCCAACCTCATAACAGCCTTTCTCATCAAATGCATAAGTAACCGTGTAAGAATCATCATCACCAACTTCATAGGCATATTTTAAGAAGTATAGGTCTTCTTTTACTAAGTTTCCTTTTTCTTCCAATCTAATTTCGTCAATTGTTTTGTTTAAGTCTAAAACCCTAGTAGAAAATGGTTTTGCTTTAGAAAACTGATCGTAATAAGAGCCTTTTCCAACACAAGAAAGAAGAATAGAAAAACAAATTAAAATTGTGATTACAGCAATATTTTTTTTCATGTTTATAATAATTTATTTCAGTATCAAAAATACGTTTTTAAAAAGTTTAGTTCTAATGATGTTTAATGCTAATTAACTAATTTTTTTGATTTACTTTTACCACCATGCTTTCTAAGTACAAACATCATATTTGGCTTCATATTACCATTTTAATATTTGGGTTAACAGGTATTTTGGGCAAACTAATTACGGTAGATTCTTATTTACTGGTTTGGTATAGGGTAGGCATTGCTTTGCTTAGCTTATTGATCTATTTTTCTGTAACAAAATTTTCGTTAAAAGTTTCTAAAAGAGAGTTAATTAGAATAATGTTGGTAGGCATTGTAATTGCTGTGCATTGGGTAACTTTTTTTGAAGCCATTAAACAGTCTAATGTATCGGTAGCTTTGGTTTGTTTTTCGAGCAGCACGCTTTTTACAGCTATTTTAGAACCTCTTTATTTTAAAAGAAAAATAAAAGCTTACGAGCTTATTTTTGGCATTTTAATTATTGTTGGGTTGTATTTTATATTCAGCTTTGAATTTAAATTTTTGGTGGGTATGATTTTAAGTGTTTTTTCGGCAGCCCTGGCTTCTTGGTTTACCGTTTTAAATGGCATTTTAATAAAAGATACTAAAGCTAAGCTAATATCTTTTTATGAGTTATTTGGGGCTTTTATTGTTGTATCTATTTACCTGTTAATTAATAGTAAAGGTGATATTTCTCATTTTGCAGTTTCTACAACAGATTTAAAATGGTTGTTAATATTAGGCACGATTTGTACTGCTTTTGCTTTTATTATGAGCGTTGAGGTAATGAAAAAAATAGCACCATATACAGTAACTATTTCTATTAATTTAGAGCCTATTTATTCCATTATTTTAGCCTTATTAATTTGGCCAGAAAGCGAAACCATGTCGTTTGGGTTTTACATGGGTACAATAATCGTTATTGCTACTATTTTTTTAAATGCTTTTTTAAAAAAGAAAATTCCTAAAAAGCAGAAAGAGCCTCAATAAAATCGTTCTTTTTTCTTCTAGAAATTTCTACTTTAGATTGATCGCTCATAATAGCAAAACCACCTTCTCCTTTAATGTATTTTTCTACATTTTGTAAGTTAATTAGATGAGAGCGATGTACACGAACAAAGGCTTCGTTGGTTAGCATTTCTTGGTAATCGCCAATTGGTTTAGAAATAAGAATGGGTTTACTTTCATTTATGGTGTGTAAATAGGTGTAGCTGCCATCCGATTGAAACCGAATAATATCTGCTATTTTTATAAAATTTAACCCTTCACCATCTGGTATTGCTATTTTTTGATGAGCAGTTTCTCCGCCCAAATTATTTAGCAAAGCTTTAAATTTATCATTAACCAATTCTTGGTCGTGTTTTTTAGACATAAACCGATTTACCGTTTTTTGTAATTCTGTAGGGTCTATTGGTTTTAGCAAATAATCGAGGGCACTATACTTTATAGCTTTAATAGCATATTGATCGTAAGCGGTTGTAAATATGATGTCGAAATTTATATTGTTTAATTGTTCTAAAAGCTCAAAACCTGTTCCTCCAGGCATTTCAATATCCAAAAAAACAAAGTGTGGCTGTAGGTTTGTAATTGCTTCTTTAGCCAAACTAATGGAGTTAACACTTGCCTCAATCTTAATTTCAGGATAGTCTTTTAACAAACTTTCTAGCGTATCTCTACAGCCTTTTTCATCATCAACAATTATTGTTTTATACATAGTTTTGTTTTAATCAAGAGGAATAAATAATTCAATTTTGGTTCCGCATGCCAAGTTGTTTTTTTCTAAATCAACAATTTTCATGTTGAGTTTACTATCCTTAAGAGAGTTAATAATTTTTAAACGATCTTTAGTAATGCTCATACCAAACGATTTGTTTTTGCGGGCTTGTGCATTTTTTATTTCGGCAGCTTTTTTACGCCCAACACCATCATCAATAACCTCGCATTTAAGCAAGTTTTCGTTATCTAAGATAAAATTTATTTTAATAATTCCCAGTGTTTCTTTATGCGATATTCCATGCCAAATAGCATTTTCTACATAAGGTTGTATTAGCATAGGAGGAATTTCTTCAAACTGAACATCTAATTCTTCATCAATAGTTATCTGATAATTAAACTTACCGTTAAGGCGAAGTTTTTCTAAATCCATATAAAGTTGCAAGGTTTCTATTTCATCTTTTATAGGTATTTTTTGCTTTTGAGTATTTTCTAAAGTTCCGCGCATTAGTTTAGAAAACTTAGATAAATAATTAACCGCCTCTCTACTATTGCTTGCTGTAATAAAACTTTGTATAGAGCTTAGTGTGTTAAATATAAAATGGGGGTTCATTTGCGAACGCAAAGCATGTAATTCCGAAAGCAAGACTTTCTTTTTTTCTTCTTCAAATAATGTTTTTCTGCGTTGAGAACTTCGATAACTAAAAAAGATAATAAGTAAAAAGATGGCAATAATTAAAAAAATGATGGAAAACAAAAACCAAAAACTATTATAAAAAGGAGGTGTAATGCTAAAAGTAATCACCGCAGGAACTTTACTCCAAATACCACCATCACTCATGGCTACAATTTTAAAAGTATAATTGCCAGGTTTAAGAGAGGTGTAATAAACATTGGTATTAGTGGTGTAATTCCAACGCAATTCTTTACCCTCTAAAATATATTTATATTGTAGTTCTGATTTACCTCCAAAAACACCACTAATATTTAACTCTATGGTGTTTTCGGTATGGTTTAATTCGTAATAATTAAGTGCAGCAGTATCAACCCCATTAATTTTTACATTGTTAACAAAAACAACGGGGGGTATGGTATCATTTTTTAAAATATCTGTTCTTAAAATAGTAGAATTACTGTCGTTTATTGGCAAAGAAGATTTGGTTGAAAACCCTTTAATCTCTTCTGTTTTGGAGTTGGTTGTAGAAAAAATTTGGGGACTATTATAATTTATTACCGGAGCCTTATTTAACAAATAAACACCACTTCCTGATGTTCCAAACCACATATTACCAAGTTTATCTTCGGTAATAGAAATAACGGTTTTGTTACCTAAATATCTAACAGAACTGCTCGAAGTAAATTTGCCATCTGTATAGCAAACCACTCCCCCACTATTTAATGCAAACCATACTTTTCCATCCTTGCTTTGATATATGTTTTCGATGTTTTTTTCGGCAAATACACGGTTAATAATTTTTTGATGGTTAAAACGAATTGCTTCATATTGTCGAGTAAAAATAAACGAGCCATCGTTTAATTGGATAACATTGGTTTTAGAAAAA
This sequence comes from Vicingaceae bacterium, assembly GCA_049608005.1. Lineage (GTDB taxonomy): Bacteria > Bacteroidota > Bacteroidia > Flavobacteriales_E > Vicingaceae. Next base: position 3,229 of record JBMYXB010000012.1, on the reverse strand, counting down.
CTTAAATTTTCGGCTAAAGGAATAAAAAAAGGTGTTGTATTAAAATCGATAGCCAACTGTTTTTGTGTAGCATTAGCGTTGTTTCCTGAAAGATATTGATTGCCCAATTTTACAACATAGTACGGAAATTCAGGTAACAATTCTATAGTGTTAATGTTTTCTTTAGTTTGATCTATTTTTACAATTCCACCACCAACAACGGTGCTTATCCAAAAAGTGTTTTCATTAAAAGCAACACTATTAATAATTTTGTTTTTTAACCGTTTACTTACAAGCTTATTAAAAGGCAGCGGGTTTAGTTTTTGATTTTGTACTCTAAAAAACTCTCCATAAATAGACCAAACATAAAGCTCGTTATTTACCTTTATAAATTTAGATAGGTTTTCTTTTTGGGCTACTTGTTTAATAGATTTGTTGCTGTTTTTAAAAACACCTTGGTTGGTTACAAACATTATAGATCCTTGATGTTCTATTACATCATTAAATTGTAAATAAGGGTTGTTTTTTACTTTTAAATTTTCAAAAGCGGGTTGTTGTGCTTTAATGCTAATGCAAAAAACAATGATAACTATAACTCCTATATTTTTTAGAAATACCAAATTAAATGTAAAGTAAAGCTTTTGTTTTAATTAGGCAACTACTAGTTTAAAAACGGTTGGTTTGACTTGATGAGTGGTAGGTTTTGTTTCTTTTTTTAGACACTTAACCTGTAAAAAAAGTGCAATCTCAATAGGCTCTTCGGTTGTAATTTATTTGAGAAAATAACCACAGACAAATTATTTTACCTTTATAAGAAAGAAAAAGGGGTTAAACCAAAGCATAAACAATTGCAACAACACCAACAACCAAACAGTAGTAAGCAAAATATTTTAACTTACTTTTCTTTACCAATTTAATCATCCAAGTACAAGCTAAAATTCCGGTAACAAAAGCAGCTACAAAACCAACTCCGTAGTTTAACATATCTCCACTAATGTTTTCAAAAGCACCATCTAAAACATCTTTAGCCATCTTCCCTAAAATAAGAGGGACTACCATTAAAAATGAAAATCGTGCAGCTTTTTCCCTATCAACACCCAATAAAACTGAAGTAGAAATTGTTGCTCCAGAACGTGATATTCCAGGCATAATTGCAATGGCTTGCGATATACCAATAATTACAGCTTCTTTAATTCCAACTTTTTTTTCTGTGCTTTTAGCTTTATCAGCCAATATTAAAAGAACTGCTGTAAGTAACAGCATTGTTCCAACCAATAGCACTTTTCCTCCAAAAAAAGCTTCAATTTCATCATCAAATAAAACCCCAACAACTGCCGCAGGAATCATAGATAAAACAATGTTTAATGAAAACTTAAACTCATCATTGTTCTTAAACTGAAACAAGCCTTTAAATAATTCTAAAATATCTTTTCTGAAAACTACAATGGTACTTAATGCTGTTGCTCCATGTAAAACAACAGTCATTAACATACTTTCTTCTGGCAATGAATCATCACCTAAAATAACTTTGGCCAATTCTAAATGACCACTACTACTTACAGGTAAAAACTCTGTTAAACCTTGTATAATTCCTAAAATTATTGCTTCAAACATTGTTGGATGATTACGTCATTGTGGGTGTCATCCTGAGTTTACCGAAGGACAACTAAGCAATCATATTAATTTAATCTGAGATTGCTTCACTTCACTGCGTTTCGTTCGAAATGACGAATTAATATTACTCTTTAGATTTTTTTAAGATACCCCAACCTACAACGCCTAATCCAGCTAAAATAAGAATTGGGGCAACATACATTCTGCGTGCACTAAACAATTCTTCGCTAAATACAGCAGGGTCTTCAGAACCACCACCCGACATTAAAAAATATCCGATAATTGCCAAAGCTGTTCCTGCAATAATTAATACATAGTTTTCTTTACCAAAAGCAAACTCACTATTTATTTTGTTTTCCTTATTATCACTCATCACTTAAAAGTTTGAAGTTTGTCTAATATAAATCTCCTGTTTCTATACGTAAATATTTTCTGACTGCTAAATTAGTAGAAATCCACGATATAATAATTCCTAAAATTACCACAATTAAAAATAAAGCACCATAAAGCTCTATGTTTTTAAAATCTATTAGCTCTGGCATTTGCTTTTGCAAATAATATAAAAAAGTAACAATTAAGCCAATAGCAATAAAAGCAGCTACAATCCCATTACCAATACCCTGCAATACAAATGGCTTTCGGATAAAAGCATGGCGAGCTCCAACCAACTGCATTGTTTTAATTAAAAATCGTTTAGAGTAGATTGACAATCTTATCGTGTTATTGATTAACGCCATTGCAATAATCAACAACAAACCACTAAACCCTAATAAGTACAAGCTAATTTTTTTCATATTTGTGTTTACTGCATCCACTAAATCGGGCTGATAAAAAACCTCCTTTATTTTAGCATTTTCTAATAATGTTGCTTCAATGTTAGCTAGGCTATCTGGATTAGCATAAGCTGCATTTAATTTTACATCTATTGATGGCAACAATGGGTTTTCTCCAATAAATTGAACAAAATCTTCACCCAAAGCCTCTTGAAATTCTGCAGCAGCAACATCAGGATCTATAAAAACACTTGCTTTAACAAATGGTTCTGTGTCTAACAAATCTTTAATGTGTTTTACCTCTTGCGGTTTAATACCATCGTTTAAAATAATAGAAAACCCAATGTTTTCTTTTACATGATTGGATATTTGTTGTGCATTAAGAATAATCAAACCCAACATTCCTAACATAAACAATACTAACGAAATACTAATTATTGTTGTAAGATAAGATGACCTTAATCTTCTTTTTGAATGTTTATTTTCTGACTTTGACATTTTTTCAGTTCTGTATTTTGGAGCTTGTAAGATCTATTAAGGTTTAAAAAATCAATCCTAAAAAGTTAAAAACCTTAACCTTAAAACAACCAACCACGAAAGTAATCTTAAACTCCTTGATTAACAACTTAATTCTTCAAAAATACTGCTAATAATTGTTAATTTCGCTGCTTAGAAATTTACGTTATAAACGTCTATTTCTTAACAAGAAAATACTTGTCCCCTTGAGGGGACTTCAGGGGTGAGACAAAAAAATCACCCACCCCTATCCTCTCTCAAGGGAGGAAGTGTAAAAATTAAATATTTAAATAATGCAATACGATTTTAACAGAATAGAAGGTGAATGGCAAAAATACTGGGCAGAT
>JBMYXB010000011.1:0-35599 GCA_049608005.1 Vicingaceae bacterium | reverse complement strand
AATTTTTTGTCAGCTTGTTCTTGAGTTAAAGCACCTTTAGTAACACCTCTATCTAGGTGATCTTTGTGCATTACTCCTTTGTAAGATAATAAAGCTCTAACAGTATCTGTAGGTTGTGCACCTTCTTTTACCCAGTGAAGGGATCTGTCAAAACTAATGTCAATCGTTGCAGGATTGTCATTTGGGTTGTAAGTACCTAGTTTTTCAATGAATTTCCCATCTCGTGGGGCTCTAGCGTCTGCTACAACTACGTGGTAATAAGCATAACGTTTTTTACCGTGTCTTTGTAATCTAATTTTTGTAGGCATTTCTTTAAGAATTTAATTAATAAATAGTTAATCCCAATAAAAATTATCGGGGTGCAAATTTAGGATTTAATTGCAAATAAACTAATGCAACTTAAATAAAGTTTATTTAAGGGCTAAAATGCTGTTTGCGTTATTGATATGACCAAAATATATTTTTTTTTTAGTAGTATACTGTGTCTGGATTCCTGCCTTCGCAGGAAAGGGTATAACTTTTAATTTTTTTAAAAAAAATGCTGTTTGCGTTAAGGATAGCAACGGCATCCTTTTTTTTAAAAACGCTCCAAGAGTTAAGTTGTCTATTTTTTAAACTCTTGGAGCGTTTAAAAAAAGATATAGCGGATAGCCTGTTAAAACGCACTAATAACCTGAGTTCGATATAAGAACTGCTAAAGAAAAACTTATAACTACATTGTTATTAATGGGTTGTTGGGGATTTAAATCAATAACCCTATTTAATTTTGTTTAAGTTAAGATCCACTAAATACGCAACTTTCTTCCTTAAATTTTATAGAACTAGCTCGCTAGTTTTATAAAATTATAAGTCGAACCTCACATATTTATTGAATCTTAACAATAAATCTTATATCGAGCTCAGGTTAATAAAAAAACGGAAGAAAGAATTACTTCTAACTTCCGTCTTGTTTTTTGTTGTTTCTCTAATTAGTACCCGAAAATTTCTTCTAAAGTTAATTCTTTAAACTCTCCCATTTCTTTAAGCACTTCCATATCTACTAATTCTTTGTTTCCAATAACTAAGTAGGTATAGTTTTTACCTGCAATGTTTTGGTTAAAGAATGTTTTTAAATTTGCTAATTCTAAGTTTTTAATTTGAGGGTATATTTTTTCGTTAAGATCGTAATCTCTTCCCATTTCTTTTGCTGCTAAATAATTCCAAAACAATCTTGAACGTTTTGTTCTTGAAGTTTCAATCTTCTTTAGTGCTGCAATTTTAGAATCTTGAAATTGATCTTCAACTTCTGGCATTTCATTCATTAATTCCATAATTGCTTTTTTAGCATCTGCTAATTTATCTACTTGCGTACCAACATAAGCTCTAATAAAGTGAGATTTGTTTGGTTTACGTGGAGTAGTGTAAGCAGCGTAAGCAGAGTAAGCTAATGCTTTAGATTCTCTAATTTCTTGGAAGATAATTGAAGACAATCCGCCACCAAAGTATTGGTTAAACACATTGGTTGTTGCTGCTAAATCCTTATTGTAAGGTCCTGCGTTAGATAGCATCATTACTTCAGATTGAACCATGTCGTAATTTACAAAGTAAACCTTGTTGCTTTCCATTTTTTGTTCTGTAAACTCTTTAGCAGCAATTAATGGTTTTAATGTTTCTGGTGTTTTGTGGTTTTTGTTTAATAAAGTCTTAACATCTTCAATGTTTTTTCTACCATAGTAGTAAATGTAATGTTCGTAAGAAGTTAAGGCTTTAATTTTTGAAACCAAATTAGCCGGTTCAAGTGCTTTTAATTCATCAGCACTTAAAATGTTTTTAATTGGCGAATCTTCTCCATACATTCCTTGGTTCATTAAACCTCCATAAAGAATTGCTCCTTTATTTAATTTAGTGTCAGCTCTATCTTTTAATTTATCTGCAACACTATTTTCAAAAGCTTCTTGGTTAGGTTCTACATTTGCTAAAATGTGTTCAAATAGTTTGATACCTTCTTCTAAAGATTCATCTAAACCAGATAAAGTAACATAAACTCTTTCTTGAGCAGCGTAAACACTGTAGCTCAAACCTTGTTTAAACAATTCTAACTGTAACTCGTTAGCCGAATATTTATCTGTTCCTAAATATTCTAAATATTCAACAGCTAAAGCCATTTCTTTATCGCTGTAAGAACCCATGTCTAAAATGTAGTTCAAGCTAAAAGTTTCGTTGGTTGTATTTTCTACATAATAAAGAGGTACGCCAGAAGCTAATTTATCTTCTTTAATGTCTTCTTTATAGTTATCAAATACAGGAGTCATTCTTGATGATTCCATTTTTTCGAAATTAACAGCAAATGCAGATGCAGTATCTCTATTTAATTGGACTTGAGTAATTGCTGGTTTTTCTACTTTAGGATTGTCTCCTTCTCCAGTTTCTTTATAAACTACAACATAGTTATCTTTAAAATACTTGTTGGCAAAAGCAACAATATCTGCTTTAGTAACTTTACTTAGCTTGTTGTTTTTGTTTACAACATCCGACCAATTTTGACCCATAATAAAAGCATTGGTCATTTTTCCTGCTCTTGCAGAATTGTATAAGTTACGTTGTTGTTCGCTTAATTTAAAATCTTTAATTACTGCTGGCAACATCCATTCTTCAAACTCTCCAGCTTTAATCTTTTCTACTTGAGCCAATAACAAGTCTTTTACTTCTTCTAAAGTTTGTCCTTCTCTTGGGTTTCCAGACATTTCAAAAACTGAATAGTCTTTCATTGTTTGAGGACTAGAATAAGCATCCAATACTTTTTGACCTTTAATTAAGTTTAAATCAATTAAACCAGCTTGCCCGTTATTTAATAATCCATCAAAAAGGTTTAACATGTAAATATCTTCACTTTCTACTCCTGGTAATCTGTATCCGATATTTACCCATTCTGCATCACTACCTTTAACTGTTACGTAAACTGGTTCTGTAATTTCATCTTCTACTGCTGGTGTAAAAGTTGGTACTTCTTTACTTTTAAAATCTCCAAAATATTTTTTAATTAAATCAACCGTAGCATCAGGATCTAAATCTCCAGAAAGCACAATTGCCATGTTGTTGGCAACATATCTTTCGTTAAAATACTGGTGAATTTTTTCCATTGAAGGATTTTTCAAATGTTCACTAGTACCAATTGTTGTTTGAGTTCCGTAAGTGTGTTTTTTAAACAAGTTTTCAGACATTGTTTCATAAGATAACCAATAGTCATTGTCTTTACCTCTGTTGTACTCTTCGTAAACCGCTTCTAATTCGGTATGGAATAATCTTAATACTAATTCGCTAAATCTTTCAGATTCTATTGCCAACCATTTTTCCATTTCGTTTGATGGAATATCGTTAATGTAAACTGTTTGCTCTACAGAAGTGTAAGCATTTGTTCCTTTTGCTCCGATAGAGCTAATCATTTTATCATATTCATTAGGTACAGCAAATTTTGCTGCTTCTCCTGAAAGACTATCAATTTGTTGGTAAATTGCTTTTCTCTCAGCCCCATCAGTAACACTTCTTCTTTTTTCATACAAATCAGAAATTTGTTTTAAAAGCACTTTTTCTGCTTCCCAGTTAATGGTGGCAATTTTAGAAGTTCCTTTAAAAACCATGTGCTCTAAGTAATGAGCTAAACCAGTTGCATCAGCAGGATCTTGTTTACTTCCTGTGTTTACTGCAATGTTGGTTTGAATTCTCGGCTCATCTTTATTAACCGACATGTAAATTTTTAAACCGTTATCTAAAGTATGGATGTATGTGTTTAATACATCTCCTTCTACGGTTTCATAATCGTATTTGTAGTTTGTTTCAGTTTCTTTTTTTGCATCTCCTCCGCACGAAACGATAAAAAATACAATGGCAATTAATGCTAATGATTTAATTTTCATAATAATATAGGTTAGGGTTTTTTATTAAAGTACAAATTAAGCATATCCTACATCCATATCCAACTTTTTTACCAGTTCATTTAGATTTGGATTTTTTTCATTCATTTTATTAAATTTTTCTTGAGGTGTGTAGGCTTTTTTTAGTTTAATATCTTTATTAACTTCTGTAGTTACTTGAATATTGTAGTTCGATAGTTCTTTTCTGATGTAAGTTAAAAAATCAGCTTTTTGAGATAAAAATTCATCTTCTAAAGCTTTGTTCTCTATCAAAATGTTAACTGTATTGTTTTCTATTACAGGGTTTACCTCAAAAATTGTTGCTAAGCTATCTTTTCCATTTTCTTTTAAAATAGCTCTAAAATTTTTAATACTTGCTAAAAATTTTTCTGGAGTAAAAGCCTCTGTTGGTCTTTGGCTTAGGTCAATTTCAGTTTCTTCAATTTTTTCTTTAGATTTTGTAGAGGGGTTTATTGATATTGAATTAGAAAAAGATTGCTTTTTACTTCTTTTAAGAACTGGAACTCCTTTAGGTTTTTCTTCGTTGTTTTTAGGTTGTAAAAGAGAAGATTTGTTTAAGTTTTCTTCGTTTACTGTAGATGGTTTGGCAGCAGGAATATCATAATTTGTTGCTGGTCGCTTAATCGCAGCATCTAACGCAGGATTTTTGCTTTGTTCTCCCGTGCTAGGTGCGGGATCTGTTTTTAATTTTACTCCATGATTTTTACCAAACGGTAAATTAATTAGGGCTTTTTTTTTTGAGAAGTATTATCTTCTATAGAGCAAAGTTGCATTAACATAACCTCTACGAGTAGTCGTTGGTTTTTGCTGCCCTTGTATTTGGTGTCTGCTGTACTTGCTATGCTTAAAAATGAAATTAGCTGAGCGGTATTACTCGCTTTTGCCTGAGCAACATACTTTTCTTTAATCGTTGCACCAACTTCTAAAAGCTGAACAGTTTTTTCATCCTGGCAAACCAATAGGTTTCTTAAATGCTCAGCCAACCCATTAATAAAGTTATGACCATCAAAACCATTGTTTAATACTTCATTAAACAGCAATAAAGCATCTGCAATGTTGTTGGATAAGATAGAATTGGTTACCTTAAAGTAGTAATCGTAATCTAAGATGTTTAAATTTTCTATAACATCCTCGTAAGTAATTGTTCCTCCAGAAAAACTTACAATCTGATCAAACATAGATAAAGCATCTCTTAATGCTCCATCCGCTTTTTGACCAATAATATGTAGTCCATCTGGTTCAGCTTTAACTTTTTCTTCTTTAGCAATGTGTGCTAAATGGTTAGAAATATCATCAATCTGAATTCTATTAAAATCAAAAATCTGACACCTAGATAATATAGTAGGTATGATTTTGTGTTTTTCTGTAGTTGCTAAAATAAAGATGGCATGTTTTGGTGGTTCTTCTAACGTTTTTAAAAAAGCATTAAAAGCTGCCTGCGATAACATGTGGACTTCATCAATAATGTAAACCTTATGGGTTCCTAATTGAGGGGCAAAACGAACCTGATCAATTAAGTTTCTGATCTCATCAACTCCGTTGTTAGATGCACCATCCAATTCTTGAATGTTTAATGACCTTCCTTCATCAAAAGATTTACAAGACTCACACTCGTTGCAAGCTTCTATTTTATCAGTAACGTTAAAGCAATTAATTGTTTTGGCTAAAATTCTAGCACAGGTAGTTTTTCCAACACCTCTTGGCCCGCAAAATAAAAATGCTTGTGCAAGATGATTGTTTTTAATCGCATTTTTTAAAGTTGAAGTAATAGAAAGTTGCCCAACAACAGAATCGAATGTTGTGGGTCTGTATTTTCTTGCAGAAACAATGTAGTTTTCCATTACCTTAATTTAACAAAGCAAATATAAAATTAATTCTGTTGTTGTTTTTGAAGTGCCCGAGTTTTATTTTTGAACAATGTTTTGCGTTAAGGATGGAAGCGGCATCCTTTTTAAACTGCTCTCTGAGCATGTTTTGCGAAATGAGCAAAAGCCCCGAAGAGGAGGGTTGAAAAGATATAGTGAACAGCCTGTTAAAACGCCCTAATAAAAAGGGTGAAAAATCTTGGGTATTAACCGTTTGTAAATCAATATAAATTACTTACTTTTGCCGTCCTTTAAATAAATTAAAGGATTAACTAAAATAATTGGAAATGACAAAACGTTATGAAACTGTCTTTATTTTGACTCCCGTTTTATCTGCAGAGCAGGTAAAAGAGACAGTTGTAAAATTTAAAAAGTCTTTGAAAGATGCTGGTGCAAAACTAATGCATGAAGAAGATTGGGGGTTAAAAAAATTGGCTTACCCGATTCAAAAAAAATCAACTGGTTTTTACCATTTGTTTGAGTACGAAATGGAAGGTGAGCAAATTGCTAACATGGAAGTGAACTTAAAAAGAGACGAAAAAGTAATGCGTTTCTTAACAGTTTCTTTAGATAAGCATGCAATCGCTTTCGTTGAATCACGTCCTCAACGTAAAAAGAAGTAATCCAATATTAACCTAGAAAATTAAAAGTCATGGCTGAAAATACATCAGAAATTAGATATTTAACTCCTCCTAATATTGAATTAAATAGAGAGAAGTACTGTAGATTCCAAAAAAACAGAATCAAATATATTGACTATAAAGACGAAAAATTCTTATTACAGTTCGTAAACGAGCAAGGTAAATTGTTACCAAGAAGAATTACTGGAACTTCTTTAAAGTATCAAAGAAAAGTTTCGCAAGCTGTAAAAAGAGCGAGACACTTGGCATTAATGCCTTACGTAGCAGATATGCTAAAATAATAGGCGTTGCCTAAGTTATTTATTCAATAATAAATAGGAGATATGAAACGAGCGTTACAGAGCACTTCATTTTTAATGGTGAGTTTTGTTGGTGAGTTCCATTTGACTTGTTTATTTAAATAAGAAAGACAGATGAAAATTATATTAAAAGAAAATATAGAACACGTAGGATTTAAAGATGAGGTTGTTGAAGTTAAAAACGGATTCGCTAGAAATTTTTTAATTCCACAAGGAATGGCTTCTTTAGCTACTCCATCAGCAATTAAAGTTTTAGAAGAAAATTTAAGACAAAGTGCTGTAAAGAACCAAAAAATTAAAGACGAAGCACAAAAAACTGCTGATGCTTTAAACGATTTAGTAATTAAGGTTTCTGCAAAAGCAGGAGAAAAAGGAAAGATTTTTGGTTCTGTTAATACAATTCAATTAGCTGAAGCTATTGAAAAAGCAGGTCATAAAATTGATCGTAAATACATGAAAATTAAAGGTGAAGCAATTAAGAGCTTAGGTTCTTACGAAGCTTCTGCAAGATTACATAAAGATGTAGCTGCTACAATTAAATTTGAAGTAGTTGCAGGAAAATAATCTTCTTTAAATAGATATAAGAAAGTCCTTTCGTAATTTACGGAAGGACTTTCTTTTTAGGACTTAATTTTTGTATAGGGTTGCGAGAGTCAATAATTTGATTATATTTGCAAAACGAAATATGAAGGGAATGTAGAGGGAACGAAAAGTTCCCTTTTTCTTTGCTTAAAAAAAATGATAACAAAACAACAAATAGAAGGGCTAATTGAAGATAAATTTAAAGAGCATGATTGCTTTTTAGTGGAGTTGAAAGTTGGTGAAGGGAATGTTATTTCTTTAGAGATAGATAGCTTAAAAGGAATTACAGTGCAAGAGTGCATGGCTTTTAGTAGAGCTATTGAAGGTGAGCTGGATAGAGAGGTTGAGGATTTTGAGTTGCAAGTTTCATCTCCAGGATTGGACAAACCGTTTAGAGTTGCTGAGCAGTATCAAAAAAATATTGGCAGAGAAGTAAAGGTTGTACCTGTTGATGGAGTTGTTGTAAAAGGAGAATTGAAAGAAGTTGATGAAGATGGAATTATGGTTGAGTATTCCATTAAAGAAAGGATTGAAGGGAGAAAGAAAAAAGAAACCATAGTAAAACAAGAAAGAATAATATTTAATAATATAAAAGAAACAACGGTAATTATATCGTTTAAATAAACCGAAAAAATGGAAAGTTTAAGTTTAATAGATTCGTTTCAGGAATTTAAAGAATTCAAAGACATTGATAGAGCAACACTAATGAACATTTTAGAAAGTGTTTTTAGAAGTACTATTAAAAGACAATTTGGAGATGATGATAATTTCGATTTTATTGTAAATGTTGATAAAGGAGATTTAGAAATTTGGAGAAATAGAGAAATCGTTTATGATGGAGAAGTTGAGGATGAGAATAAAGAAATTTCTTATGCTGATGCCATTTTAATTGAACCTGATTTTGAAATTGGTGAAGAGGTTTCTGAAGAGGTGAAAATGGAAGATTTTGGACGAAGAATAGTATTGTCGTTAAGACAAAACTTAATGTCTAAAATTATGGAATTAGAAAAAGACAACATTTATGCTTCTTATAAGGATAGAGTTGGTGATTTAATTACTGGTGAAGTTTACCAAGTTTGGAAAAGAGAAATTTTAATTTTGGATGATGAGGATAATGAATTGATTCTTCCAAAAACAGAACAAATTTCTAACGATAGATTTAAGAAAGGGGATGCTGTAAGAGCGGTTGTGGTAAAAGTTGAAATGAAAAACAATAAGCCATTAATTATCTTATCAAGAACATCTCCATTATTCTTAGAGCGTTTATTCGAGTTGGAAGTTCCTGAGATTTATGATGGTTTAATTACCATTAAAAATATTGTTAGAGAACCAGGAGAAAGAGCTAAAGTAGCTGTAGAATCTTATGATGATAGAATTGATCCTGTAGGAGCTTGTGTTGGGATGAAAGGTGCAAGAATACACGGTATCGTTAGAGAGTTAAGAAACGAAAACATTGATGTGATTAACTATTCTGGAAATACAGAATTATTTATTCAAAGATCATTGAGTCCTGCAAAAATTACCGCTATTAAATTAGATAGAGAAAAATTAACTGCAGAGGTTTTCTTAAAACCAGATCAGGTTTCTTTGGCTATTGGTAGAGGAGGATTTAATATTAAACTAGCTGGTAAATTAGTTGGTTATGATATTGATGTTTACAGAGATGTAGAAGAGGATGATTCTGACGATGTAGCTTTAGATGAGTTTAAAGATGAAATAGAAGGATGGGTAATTGATGCTTTAAAAGCAATTGGTTGCGATTCTGCAAAAAGTGTTTTAGAGCAATCTGTTGAGGAGTTGGTGAAAAGAACTGATTTAGAAATTGAAACAGTTGAAGATGTAATAAACATCTTAAAACAAGAATTTGAAGATTAGAAAACCAATAAAGTGAGGTTTTTTAAAAGAAAATATATACTTTAGTATTTAATACTGATTGATAAAGAGTAAAGAACAAATGGCTGGAGGAGTAAAAAGATTAAGTAAAGTAGCAAGAGAGTTTAATGTTGGAATACAAACCATTATTGAATTTTTAGCATCAAAAGATATTACGGTTGAAAGCAATCCTAATACAAAAATTGATGCAGAAACTTTTAACATTTTGCAAGCAGAATTTCAATCAGAAATAAGTGCTAAAGAAGAATCTCAAAAAGTTTCTATTGGAACGGAAAAAGAAACAATAACTTTAGAAAAACCTCAAGAAATTATTCCTGAAAAAGAAGTGGTTGAAGAGGTTAAGGAAGAGGTTGTTGAGAAAGAAGAGGTGGTAGATGCGACTCCAAAAATTGAAGAGGTAGAACAGGAAGATGGAGATTTTAAAGTGGTTGGTAAAATAGATTTAGGAAAACTAAATTTAAAAACTCGACCAAATAAAAAGAAGGTTGAAAAGAAAGCTGAAGTATCGACTAAAAAAGAAGCTGAAGTAAAAAAAGAAGCTGTTAAAAAAGAAGAAACTCCGGTTGTAAAAGAAAAGAAAGAAAAAGAAGCGGAGGTTATAAAAGTTCCTGAAGAAATAGAAACGAAATACGAAAAGCTAGATGCGCCAAAAATTTTAGGGAAAATTGAATTGCCTAAAAAGGTAAAGAAGCCTGTTGCATCCTCATCTAAAGAAGTTGATGCAAAAAAGAAGCGAAAACGTATTGTGCGTAAAGTTGACGTATCGGCAGAAAAGAAAAAGCCATTTGTTAAAGGTAAGCCTAAAGGAAGAGGTGCTAGAGTTGAAAGAAAAGCTGAGTTAACAGAAGAAGAAGTACAGGCACAAATAAAAGAAACACTTGCTAGGTTAACTGGCGGAGGTAAAAAGAAAGGTGTAAAACACAGAAAAGATAAGAGGCAAGCGGCTAGTGATATGGCTGATATAGCTGCAGAAATAGAAGCTGCAGAAAAGAAAATCTTAAAGTTAACCGAATTTGTTACTGTTAGTGAGCTGGCATTAATGATGGATATTGGTGTAAATGATATTATTGGAGCTTGTATGAGTTTGGGTATGTTTGTTTCCATCAATCAACGTTTGGATGCTGAAACGCTAACGATTATAGCAGAAGAACATGGGTTTATGGTAGAGTTTGTTTCTGCTTCTGAAGATGCTGAGGTAGAGTTGGATGTTGAAGATGATCCAGTAGATATGATTGATAGAGCACCTATTGTTACGGTAATGGGACACGTTGATCATGGTAAGACTTCGTTATTGGATTACATTAGAAAAGCAAATGTAATTAAAGGTGAAGCTGGTGGAATTACACAACATATTGGTGCTTATTCTGTAGAGGTTAAAGACGGTAAACGAATTGCCTTTTTAGATACTCCAGGTCACGAGGCTTTTACAGCCATGAGAGCTAGGGGTGCACAAGTTACAGATGTTGTAATTGTTGTAATAGCTGCAGATGATAATGTGATGCCTCAAACAAAAGAGGCGATTAATCACGCTCAAGCAGCAGGTGTACCTATTGTTTTTGCGTTTAATAAAATGGATAGAGATGGAGTTACTTCTGATAAGTTAAAAGAAGAACTTTCTCAAATGAATATTTTAGTTGAAGAATGGGGAGGTAAATTCCAGCATCAAGATATTTCTGCTAAAACAGGAATGGGAATTGATGAGTTGTTAGAAAAAGTTTTACTTGAAGCAGAATTGTTAGAGTTAAAAGCTAATCCTAATAAAAATGGAGTGGGTGCTGTTGTTGAATCTGAATTAGATAAAGGTAGAGGTTATGTTTCTACAATATTAGTGCAAGCAGGAAATTTAAAAGTTGGAGATGTTGTTTTAGCAGGATGTTATTCTGGTAGAGTGAAAGCCATGTTTGATGACCAGGGAAGAGTTGTGAAAGAGGCTGGACCATCTACACCAGTATCGTTGTTAGGATTGAATGGGGCTCCTAGTGCTGGAGATAAATTCCATATCATGGATGATGAGAAAGAGGCTAGATCTATTGCTGAAAGAAGATTGCAATTACAACGAGAGCAAGGTGTGAGAACTCAAAAACACATTACACTTGATGAGATTGGTAGGAGATTGGCAATTGGAGATTTCAAAGAATTGAATGTTATTATTAAAGGTGATGTTGATGGTTCTATTGAGGCATTATCTGATTCTTTACAAAAATTATCTACCGATCAAATAGAAGTAAATATTATACATAAATCTGTTGGTGCAATTTCAGAAACAGATGTAATGTTAGCTGCTGCTTCGGAAGCAATTATTGTTGGTTTCCAAGTAAGACCATCTGCTGAGGCAAGAAGAATTGCTGAAAGAGAGCAAATTGATATTAGATTATACTCTATTATTTATGCTGCTATTGATGAAATTAGAGATGCAATGGAAGGTATGCTTGCGGCTAAAATTGAAGAGAAAGTTGTTGCAACTGTTGAAATAAGAGAAATCTTTAAAGTTTCTAAAGTTGGTACAATTGCAGGTTGTATGGTTCAAACGGGTAAGATTAGTAGAAATAGCAAGGTGCGTTTAATTAGAGATGGCGTTGTTGTTTACACAGGTGAGTTAGGTTCTTTAAAACGTTTTAAAGATGATGTTAAAGAAGTTGGAAAAGGTTATGAATGTGGATTAAACATTGCTAATTTTAATGATATTAAAGTAGAGGATATTGTTGAGGCTTACGAAGAAGTTGAAGTAAAACAAAAATTAGCTAAATCATAAGCAGTTTTGTTTTCTGAGTAATCGGCAACTTTAAAATAAAAAAATAGTTTAGTCCTAATCATTTTAATGGTTAGGACTTTTTTTTGTGTAGTAAATGGAGCATAAAAAGGATAAAAATAAAATAATTACTAATAACACTGGGTTCTCATTGTTATGGGAAACTGAAATGAGTGCTTCCCCGAGAAATTAGGGAGTCAGGATTAAAAGCAATAGAGGTTGATTTAGCGCTAAGGTTTAGTGCAGCTGGGTTGTAGAAGAGAAGCTAAAGCGTTAAAAGGGTAAAAATAAAATAATTGCTAATAACCCTAGATTCCCATTGTCATGGGAATCTGAAATGAGTATTTCTCCGAGAAATCGAGGAGGACTAATAGTAATAAAGGTTATTTTAGTTCAAAATGGGGTTTAGTTAATAGAATTACACGAAACTCTGCTTTTGGATTGTTGATTCAAGAAACTATTTTATTGAGTTGATAAGTTAGCTTAATCTAATTCATTAACATCTATTTCATCTTTCACAATAAAACAGTTAGGAAACTCATCTGCAACATCATTTTTGTATTTTAAAGCTTCTAATTTTGTTCTAAAATCACCTACGCGCACTTTGTAATACGGTTGCTCATAGCTTAAATGAGCTTTTGTTTTAGGGTGAGACCTTAAAAAAGTAGATCTTGCTTGGTTGGCGGGCTGTTTTTTATTGTCTGAAAATATTTGAATACGGTAACCTTTTAAGGAGTAACTAGTTTGGTAAGTGTTGTTAAGTTTAGATATTCTTTTATCTTTTACGGTGTTAACTTTATGGGCTTTTAGTGTAATGTTGCTATCAATATTATTTTGAGAAAAAAATAGCTGACAAAAAAAGATGCTAAAAGTGATGGAGATGATTTTTTTCATAAAAGTTATAATTTTTTCAAAAATACAGAAATCCTGAAAACAATAAATGAGCCAAATAATGAATTTTTGCTACCGCTATTTGGAATGATTCTAAATTAGGGTTTTTTCATATTTTTTTAAAGAAAGATTTAGTTAAAACCACCGTTTCTTATACATTTGCTTGCTATTGTATGAAGATATATTTTAAAAAAATCACAAAGTAATCGTAACTTATTTAGTATGAGCAAGATAATTAATATAATGACAATGAGAACACTATTTAAAGTGTCTTTGTTTTGTCTCTCTTTTCTGTTCTTTCAATTTGATTCGTTCGCACAGGATGGTAAAAAATTGTTTAAAGCAAATTGTGCAGCTTGTCACAGTGTAGGTACAAAAAAAGTAGTTGGGCCAGGATTACAAGGGATTGGTGAAAAAAGAGAAAGAGACTGGCTAGGTAAGTGGATTAAAAATTCTGCAGATTTAATTGCTTCTGGAGATGGGGATGCTAAGGCTATTTTTGAAGAGTACAAAAAGGTGCCAATGCCTGCACAACCTGTAAATGATGCTGAAATAGATGCGATTTTAGCGTACATTGCTGCTCCAGGCGGTAATGAGGCTCCTGCGGAAGCTGCAACAGAAGCAGTTGTAGTTGTGGAAGAAGATAACTCAACTATGATGTTTTTGTTTTGTGGAGCTATTGTTATGCTGATAGTGTTGATTATTACGTTAAACAAAACAGGAGTTTTTGTTAAAGAAGTAATTGCAAACGATGCTGGAGAATCTTATGATGGACCAAAATCTTTGGGTGAGAACTTAAAAAAGTTAATGGTTGATAATAAAGGAATTGTTGCGGCTATTGTAATTGTTCTTTTCTTTGGAGGGCTCTTAAACTTAATTGATGGAGCTTTTGAAATTGGAGTGCACCAGGGGTATAAGCCTGAGCAGCCAATTAAATTTTCGCACAAAATTCACGCAGGAGATGATAAAATAGATTGTAACTATTGTCATTCAAGTGCTCGTCATAGTAAAACATCAGGAATACCTTCTTTAAATGTTTGTATGAATTGTCATAAAGCAATTGATGGTTCTGATGGTAAAACATTTATGTATAATGGGCAGCAATATTCTATGACTGAAGAGATACAAAAAATTTACGATCACCTAGATTATGATCCTGCAACAGGAGAGTATGGAGATAATCCTACACCTGTTAAGTGGGTGAAAGTCCATAATCTTCCAGATCATGTTTATTATAGTCATCAACAGCACGTTGTTGCAGGTAAGCAAAAGTGTCAGACTTGTCATGGACCAGTAGAGGAAATGGATGTTGTTGAACAGCATGCTCCTTTAACAATGAAGTGGTGTATAGAGTGTCATAAAGAAACAGCAGTTTCAACAGAAGGAAATGGATATTATGATGAAATGCATGATAGAATGACTCCAGAATTTAAAGAAAAAGTATTAAGTGATGGAGTGATGACTGTTGATGAAATTGGTGGTTGGGAATGTGCAAAATGTCATTATTAATAGAATTGAATTTTAAGCTTTAATAGAATATGGCTAATACAAAAAAATATTGGAAAGGTTTAGAACAACTGGATAACGATTCTAAATTTGTTGATTCAAGTAACAATGAATTTGCAGAGCAATTGCCAGTTGCTGAGTTTTTAGGAAATAAAGAAGATTTAGAAGATGCAACTACTACAAGAAGAGATTTCTTGAAGTATTTAGGGTTTGGAGTTGCTGCGGCATCTCTAGCAGCTTGTGAAACTCCTGTGACTAAAGCAATACCTTATTTAAATAAACCTGAAGAGATTACTCCTGGTTTAGCAAATTATTATGCATCTACTTATTATGATGGTAATGATTATGCACCTATCTTAGTGAAAACAAGAGAGGGTCGTCCAATTCATATTGTCGGAAATAAAGAATCTGTACTAACTAAAGGTGCTATCAATGCAAGAGTTAATTCTTCAGTCCTTTCGTTATATGATAACAATAGATTAAAAGCTCCTTCTATTAAAGGAGAAGATACTACTTGGTCAACAATCGATAATAAATTAGGAAAAGAATTAAAAGCTGCAAATTCAGTAAGAATTTTAACAGGTTCTGTTATTAGCCCTTCTGCAAAAGCAGTAATTGATTTGATGATTGGCGGATCTGTTGAAGGAGAGGAACTTGCTCCATCAAACAATAAACATGTTGTTGCTGATGCTATTTCTTATTCAGGAATATTAGAAGCAAATGCAGCTTCTTTTGGTAAAGCAGTTATTCCAACTTATAATTTTGAAAAAGCAAAAACAATAGTAAGTGTTGGTGCTGATTTTATGGGGAATTGGTTAGATGCTTTACAATATGTAAACGATTATACACAAACAAGAAAGCCTAGCAATGATTGGATGTCTAAAACATTCCAATTTGAAGCGAGTATGTCTTTAACAGGAACAAATGCTGATGTAAGAGTTCCAGTTAAGCCATCAGAATACGGAGCAATTGTTTCTTCGCTTTATGCACACTTAGGTGGTGCTGGAGGAACTAAAACTGCTTATGATACAAAAATAAAAGAAGCTGCTACAGCTTTAAAAGCAAGCAAAGGTGAATCTATCGTTGTTTGTGGATCAAATGATAAAAACGTTCAGGTAATTGTTAATGCAATTAATGAATTACTTGGAAATTATGGAAAAACAGTTGATGTAAATACTGTTTCTAATTCTAAACAAGGATTAGATAGTGATGTTACTACATTAATTGCTGATATGAATGCTGGTAAAGTAGATGCTTTATTAATACACGGAGTTGATCCTGTATTTACAATGGGGACTGCTTTTGCTAAAGCAATGAAAAAAGTAAAAACTACTGTTTCATTTGCAACTAAGATGGATGATACTGCTGCAGCTTGTATGTATGTTTGTCCTGCTAACCACGCATTAGAATCTTGGAGTGATGCAAATCCTGTAACAGGGCACTACTCTTTAGGTCAACCAACAATATCTCCTTTATTTAATACACGTCAAGCAGAAGAAAGTATCTTAAAATGGTCAGGTAATGAATCTTCTTACCATGATTACATTAAAAAATATTGGGAAGCAAATGTATTCCCGCAGTCTGGAGCATTAATGTTTACAGATTTTTGGAACAAAACTTTACACGATGGTGTAGTTGAGGTGTCAACTCCAACTTCTGAATCTTCTGCTGTTTTTGCAGGAAGTGTGAGTAAGGCTGTTGCAGCTGTTAAGGCTATTAAAGGTAACGGAATTGAATTGGAATTGGTGCAAAACATGGCTGTTGGAGCTGGTGTTGGTGCTGATAATCCATGGTTGCAAGAAATGCCAGACCCAATAACAAAAATTACTTGGGACAATTATGTAACTATGAATCCTTCAGAAATGGAGACAGCTGGTTATGAAACGCACTTTGGTCAAGAACATGAAATGAATGTGTTAGAAGTAACAGCTAATGGTAATAAAATACAATTACCAGTTGTTGCTCAACCTGGTCAGGCTAAAGGTACTTTAGGTATTGCTTTAGGTTATGGTAAAAAGGTAGGTAATCAAGAAGAAGTTACTGGAGCAAATGCTTACCCTTTAGTTTCAACAACTAAAACAGGAGTTTCTTATTATGCTTCAGGAGTTACTGCTACAGATGTAGCTTTAGATGCTCCTTACTATATTGCTTGTACTCAAACTCAACAAACGGTAATGGGTAGAAGCTCTGTAATTAGAGAAACTACTTTAGATACTTATAAGAAAGGAGATAAGGAAGCTTATAATCCTACATTTACTTTGTTGTCTGGCGAAACAGATGATCACGGTCATCAAGTAGCTAAGCCATTAAAAGAATTTGATTTATGGGGAGATCAACCTGTAAAAAATATCGGTCATAGATGGGGAATGTCTATTGATATGAACTCATGTACCGGATGTAGTGCTTGTGTTACTTCATGTGTTTCTGAAAATAACATTGCTGTTATTGGTAAGGATGAAGTAAGAAGAGGTAGAATAATGCACTGGATGAGAATTGATAGATATTATTCTAGTGAGCACCAACCTTTAGGCGATGTTGGAGGCACGCATAGTGCAACCAAAGAAGCTGAAGATTTAGGAGCAATTGGAGCTTATACTTCAATGGAAAGTCCTGCTGATAATCCAAGTGTTGTTCATCAACCAATGATGTGTCAACATTGTAACCACGCTGGTTGCGAAACTGTTTGTCCCGTTGCTGCAACAACACATAGTAATGAAGGATTAAACATGATGGCTTACAACAGATGTATTGGTACAAGATATTGTGCTAACAACTGTGCTTATAAAGTAAGAAGGTTCAACTGGTTTAATTACATCGCATACAGTAAGTTTACAGATATTAATCCTTCTCAAGATGATTTAGGAAGAATGGTATTAAACCCTGATGTTGTTGTAAGATCAAGAGGGGTAATGGAGAAATGTAGTCTTTGTGTACAAAGAATACAAGAAGGTAAATTGGATGCTAAAAAAGCCGGAGCTAAAGTTCAGGATGGAGCAATTCAAACAGCTTGTTCTGCAGCATGTCCTACAAACGCAATTACTTTTGGAGATCATAACGATAAAGAAAGTAAGTTAGCAGCAGAAAGAGAAAGTGATAGAGCATATAGAGTGATAGAGGAAGTTGGGCAAGATGGAAATGTTTACTATCAAACGAAAGTTAGAAATTTAAAAGCTTAATAGTTTTATATTAAAGAATTATAAAATGCATAAAGAAGCAGCAATAAGAGAACCATTAATATTAGGAAATCCAACTTACAGTGATATTTCTAATGATGTACTACACGCAATAGAAAATAAACCAACCAAACTATGGAAGGTTCTTATGGTAATTGCTACAATCGCAGCCCTTTGGGGTATAGGTTGTATCACTTATTTATTAGGAGTTGGAATTGGTACTTGGGGATTGAACAATACCGTAGGTTGGGCTTGGGATATTACCAATTTTGTTTGGTGGGTAGGAATCGGACACGCAGGAACATTAATTTCTGCAGTATTGTTATTATTCCGTCAAAAATGGAGAATGGCAATTAACCGACCTGCAGAGGCAATGACAATTTTTGCCGTATTTATGGCGGGAATGTTCCCAATGATTCACATGGGAAGAATTTGGATGGCATATTGGGTATTACCAATTCCAAACCAATTCGGTTCTTTATGGGTTAACTTTAACTCTCCATTGCTATGGGATGTTTTTGCAATTAGTACTTATTTATCAGTTTCTTTAGTATTCTGGTACATTGGTTTAATTCCAGATTTCGGTTCTATTAGAGATAGAGCTACTCGCCCTGTACAAAAATTAATGTATAGTTTATTAAGTTTTGGATGGACTGGTAATGCAAAGGCATGGCAACGTTTTGAAGAAGTTTCATTAGTGTTAGCTGGTTTAGCTACACCATTAGTATTCTCTGTACACTCTATTGTATCTATGGATTTTGCTACTTCTGTTATTCCTGGATGGCACACAACAATTTTCCCTCCTTATTTCGTAGCAGGAGCAGTATTCTCTGGATTTGCAATGGTACAAACATTAATGTTGATTGTAAGAAAAGCGATGAGATTAGAACAATATGTTACAATAAAACACATTGAATATATGAACATAGTAATTATCGTTACTGGTTCTATTGTAGGGGTAGCGTACTTAACCGAGTTGTTTATTTCTTATTATTCTGGAGTAGAGTATGAATCTTATGCTTTTATTAATAGATTCTCTGGTCCATACTGGTGGTCTTATTGGGCAATGATGACTTGTAATGTTGTTTCACCACACTTATTTTGGTCTAAAAAATTAAGAACGAACCTTGCTTTTACATTTGTGATGTCTATCATCGTAAATATTGGAATGTGGTTTGAAAGATTTGTAATTATTGTAACTTCAGTACACAGAGATTATTTACCGTCAAGTTGGTCTATGTTTTATCCAACTTGGGTAGATTTAGGTGTGTTTATTGGAACAATAGGGTTGTTTAGTGTATTCTATTTATTGTTCTTAAAATATTTCCCAGTATTAGCATTTAATGAGGTAAAATCAATACTAAAATCTTCTGGAGAACAATACAAAAATATGTCAGATGAAGAATTTAAAAAGCTTCACCCAGTATTTAAAAAAGATATAAAATAATTATTTAGATATTTTAATTATGTCAGATAAAACGATATACGCAATTTACGATGATGATTATGTGCTTTTAGAAAGTGCAAAACATTTAGTAGGTAAAGGAATTCATATTAGAGATGTGTTTTCTCCATTTCCAATTCATGGATTAGATCCTGTAATTGGATTAGCAAGAACAAGAATTGCAATGACAGCATTTATTTACGGAATGTGTGGCGTTGCTTTAGCACTTACAGGAATGTGGTTTTTCATGATACATGATTGGCCTTTAAATATTGGAGGAAAACCTAATTTTTCTTTAATTGATAACATTCCATCATTTGTTCCAATTACGTTTGAATTTGGAGTATTATGTGCTGGGCACGGAATGGCAATAACTTATATGTTAAGAAATTGGACTTTACCTGGTTTTAAAGGTAGAAACCCATACCCAAGAACTACAGATGATAGATTTGTAATGGAAATTCATGCTTCGGATTCTGATTTAAGTGCAAGTGAAATTAAAGCACTTATTGATGAAACTTGCGTTTTAGAAATTGACGAAAAATAATTTAATACAGATGAACAAAAAGTATTTAAATAGATTATCGAAACTGGCTATTTTTGCTGCTGTAATTTCTATTACATCGTGTAAGGAAGAAGGCCGAATGGCTCCAGAATATATGCCAGATATGTATCGTTCACCAGCAGTTGAACCTTATGTTGATTATGGAGAATTAAGAGGGAATTATAGTGATACAACTTATACTAATAAGATGACCGCTAGAAAACCTGTAGAAGGAACAATCCCAAGAGGATTTCAACCTTATGGTTATGAAAATACTCCTGAAGATTACGAATTAGCAGGGCAAAATTTAAAAAATCCTGTTCCTTATTCAAATGCTGTATTAGCAGATGGAGAAGAACTTTATGGGATGATGTGTGTACATTGTCATGGTAAAACAGGACAAGGAGATGGAACACTTGTTAAAAGAGATAAATTTCCTCCTATACCAACAAAATTTGGACCTGCATTAGAACTAGCTGAAGGAAAAATGTTTCACACCATTACTTATGGGAAAGGTTTAATGGGAGCTCATGCTTCTCAATTAAATCAAGAAGAAAGATGGAAATTAGTTCATTTTATTAGAACTAAGTTTATGAAAAAAACACCATCAGTTATTCCTTCTTCTCCATCTGAGGTTGAGCAAGCAACTAAAATAGTTGCAGAAATAGCCGAAGCTAAAGTAGAAGAAAAAGTATCAGAAGAGCAAGGACATTAATTTAAAAGAAAACAAACATTCTTATAAAATGGAATATACAGTATCAAAACACGCAAAATTAACAACGATTATCTTAGTTGTTGTAGGTCTGTTATCGTTAGTAGCAGGTATAGCAATGGATCATAGTCATCATGGGGTATCAGGAAGACTTTGGGCCAACCTATTAGTAGATGGCTATTTTTTCTTTACTATTTCATTAGCCGCTGTTTTCTTTTTAGCACTACAATATGTGTCAGAAATGGCTTGGGGAGTAACTACTCAACGAGTATTTCAAGCTATTATGGCTTTTATGCCAATAGGAGCAGTAGTTTTATTAATCGTATTTGCAGCTAGTTCATTACATTTAAATCACCTTTACCATTGGATGGCAGAAGGAGTTATGGATGAAGGTCATGAAAATTATGATAAAATTATTGCAGGTAAATCTGCTTACCTAAACCAACCATTCTTTTGGGTTAGAACCTTAATGTATATTGGAGTTTGGATGTATTTTGCTAACTGGTTTAGAAAAAACTCTTTAAAAGAAGATAAATTAAACTTAGAAGGAGCAGTTTCTCCTGTTTATAAAAAAGCGATAATTAAAGGAATATTGTTTATTGCATTTTTTGCTTACACTTCTTCATCTTCAGCTTGGGATTGGATAATGGCTATTGATGTACACTGGTTTAGTACAATGTTTGGATGGTACGCATTCTCAGGAATGTGGGTTTCTATGATGATTGTTGCTGTAGTATTAGTTCAATATTTAAAAAAGAATGGATATTTAAAAGAAGTTAACTCAAGCCATGTACACGATATTGGAAAGTGGATGTTTGCAATTAGTTGTTTATGGTCTTACATCTGGTTTTGTCAATTTATGTTAATTTGGTATTCTAACATACCTGAAGAAGTAACTTATTATGTACAGCGTTTTAATGATTACAGAGGGTTATACATTGGTACTTTCTTTGTAAACTTTATGATGCCTTTTTTCATATTAATGTCAAGAGATGCGAAAAGAAATGGAATTTTCTTAATACCTGTTGCATTAGTAATTTTCTTAGGGCACTGGGTAGATGTTTTAATTATGGTGTTACCAGGAACATTATTTGAAGAGGGGACATTAGGTTTAGTTGAAATAGGAATGTTTTTAACATTTTTAGGAGTGTTTATATTTATGGTATTAAATGCCTTATCAAAAGCACCACTACAAACAAAGAATCATCCTATGTATGATGAAAGTTTACATTTACATCATTAATAATAATTTAGAATAATAATAAAGAAAGTCTTATAATTATGATGACTATAATAATAGTAATAGCAGCAATTTTAGTAGTAATTACTGCTTCTCAATTGCTAAAAATAGCCGAGTTAAGAGCTATTAGTAAAGGAGAGTTAATTTATGAATTAACTCAAAAAGAAAATAAATTGCAAGGACTCTTGTTGTTATTGTTTTTCTTTGTGTTTATGGGCTTCTTTGCATGGCAATGTATTGCATGGGGAGATAGAATGTTACCTGTTTCTGCATCAGAACATGGTGTAGCTACAGATTTTTTAATGGATCTTACTTTTTGGATAATAACTCCAGTGTTTATAATTACTAACGGATTGTTATTTTGGTTTTCTTACAAATACTCTTATAACCCAAAAAGAAAGGCATTGTTCTTTTCTCATAGTAATAAACTTGAGGTTATTTGGACTATAGGACCATCTTTAGTATTAACGGTATTAATACTTATGGGATTAAGTAACTGGAATAAAATTACTGAACCTATAGGGCAAGAGGAAGAACACGTTTTAATTGAATTAACAGGACAACAATTTACTTGGACAGCAAGATACGCAGGGGAAGATAAAAAATTAGGAAGGTCTCATGTAACTTTAATCGAAGGTGTTAATGCTACAGGTGTTGATAAAGAAGATCCAAATTCTAAAGATGATAAATTGGTTAAAGGAGAGTTTCACTTACCAGTTGGTGTTCCTGTGCAATTTGTATTTAGATCTTTGGATGTAATTCATAGTGCTTTTTTCCCTCATTTCAGATCTCAAATGAATTGTGTTCCGGGTGTTGTTACTCAGTTTAATTTTGTACCAACAAAAACTACTGCAGAAATGAGAGAGATTACAAACAACGAAGAGTTTAACTATGTTTTATTATGTAATAAAATTTGTGGAGCTGCACATTATAACATGCAAATGGATATTGTTGTAGAAAGCCAAGAAGATTACGATAAATGGTTAGCTGAACAAAAAGGATTATAAAATAATAGAATTTAAGAACATTACTTAATAAGATAAGAATGAGTGCACATCATCATCATACAAAAGATTTTTTATTTACATACATCTTTACGACTGATCATAAAATGATTTCTAAACAGTTTTTGGTAACTGGATTTTTAATGGGATTCATTGGTTTAATAATGTCTACATTATTTAGACTTCAACTAGGTTGGCCAGGAGAAAGTTTTGAAATGGTTGAGTTACTTATGGGTAGCTGGCAAGAAAACGGAGTTATGGCTCCTGATAAGTATTTATCATTGGTAACAATGCACGGTACAATTATGGTTTTCTTCCTTTTAACAGCGGGTTTAAGTGGTACGTTTAGTAACCTTTTAATTCCACTTCAAATTGGAGCAAGAGATATGGCTTCAGGTTTCTTAAACATGTTATCTTATTGGTTCTTCTTTATCTCGTCAATAATAATGTTATGTTCATTATTTGTTGAAGGTGGAGCAGCATCTGCAGGATGGACAATTTATCCGCCATTAAGTGCATTACCTCAAGCAATTCCAGGATCTGGTGCAGGTATGACTTTATGGTTAGTTTCAATGTCAATATTTATTGTTTCTTCTTTATTAGGATCTTTAAATTACATTGTTACCATTTTAAATATGCGTACAAAAGGGATGTCTATGACTAGATTACCTTTAACAATTTGGGCTTTCTTATTAACAGCAATTGTAGGAGTTTTATCTTTCCCGGTTCTTTTATCTGCAGCTTTATTATTAGTGTTTGATAGAAGTTTTGGAACAAGTTTCTATTTATCTGATATTTATATTGGAGGTCAAGTATTAGACCATACAGGAGGTAGCCCAATTTTATTTGAGCACTTATTCTGGTTCTTAGGTCACCCAGAGGTTTACATTGTATTATTACCAGCATTAGGTATTACATCAGAAATTATTTCTACAATGACAAGAAAACCAATTTTCGGTTATAGAGCAATGATTGGTTCTATGATGGCAATTGGATTTTTATCATTTATCGTTTGGGGACACCACATGTTCTTAACAGGAATGAACCCTTTCTTAGGATCTGTATTTACATTTACAACGTTATTAATTGCAATTCCATCGGCAGTAAAAGTATTTAACTACTTAACTACACTTTGGAAAGGAAATATCAAATTTACACCAGCTACATTATTTAGCATTGGATTAGTATCAACATTTATTACAGGTGGTGTTACAGGGTTAATTCTTGGTAACAATGCGCTAGATATTAATGTGCATGATACTTATTTTGTAATTGGTCACTTCCATATTGTAATGGGGTTATCTGCTATTTTTGGAATGTTTGCTGGTGTTTATCATTGGTTTCCAAAGTTATTTGGTAGAATGATTAATAATAAATTAGGAACACTTCACTTTTGGATTACTATAATATGTGCTTACGGAGTATTCTTTCCAATGCACTTTTTAGGATTGGCTGGTGTACCAAGAAGATACTATACTAACTCGGAGTTTCCAATGTTTGATAATATGGTTGACATTAATGAGTTGATCAGTATTTTTGCTGTTGCAGCTATGATTGGTCAATTGGTATTCTTTTTCAACTTTGTTTACAGTGCATTTAGAGGGCCTAAAGCTCCAATGAATCCTTGGAAAGCAAACACATTGGAATGGACTGCTCCAGTTGAACATTTTCATGGAAACTGGTATGGAGAAATTCCAACAGTTTACAGATGGCCTTATGATTATAGTAAAGTAGATGCTAATGGAGAGTTTGTTTATGGAGAAGATTTTATTCCTCAAACAACACCTTTAGGAGAAAACGAAAAAGACGGAGGCGAACACTAGAATTAATAAGCTTTGCTCACTGAGCATGTTTTGCGAAAGCAAATGCTTAGAAGTGTAAAAACTTGTAAAACAAAAAATGACTACAATAACTTTGGATAATACAAACTATAAAGATGAGCTTAAGAGAAAAAACTCTAAGCCATTGTTATGGATTGCTATAGTTAGCATCATTATGTTCTTTGGAGGTATTACAAGTGCTGTAATAGTTAGTCAAGGTGGAGGTAGTTTTTTAGAAGTACCAATGCCTACTAGTTTTACAGTAAGCACTATCGTAATTGTATTAAGTAGTTTAATCTTTCATTTTGGATTTATTTCTGTTAAGAAAGGTAATTATGGCGTAGCATCAATTAGTATTGGTGTTACACTTTTGTTAGGATTGTTATTTGTTGTAACTCAATATTTAGGATGGGTTAATTTACATGATAACGGATTTTATTTGGCAGGAGCACAAAGCACTCAAGAAAGTTCGTTTTTATATTTAATAACAGGTTTGCACGTGGTTCATTTAATTGGCGGACTAGCAAGTTTAATAGTAGTATTAGTTAAAACATTTAAAAAGAAATATAATTTAGAGGATACTGTAGGGATGCAGGTAAGCTTAACTTACTGGCATTTTTTGGGTGCACTTTGGATTTATTTATTCTTTTTTTTAAAATATTCAATAGCGTAAAAACAATAAAATATGTCTCATACAGAAGTAGTAGATAGCAAAACAGCTTGGGCTGGAGATAATAATTCTCCTTTCGGTGCAGGTTACGGTAAATTAATGATGTGGTTTTTCCTGATGTCGGATGCCTTGTCATTTACTGGATTTTTAGCAGCATACGGTTTTTACCGTCATGATTTTTCTGCTATTTGGCCAACTGCAGAAAATGTATTTACACACTTTCCTTTTATTCATAGTCATCAACCATTGTTATATGTAGCAATGATGACATTCATATTAATTATGAGTTCGGTAACTATGGTATTAGCCGTAGAGGCTGGGCAACGTATGGATAAAGGAGCTGTTATTAAATGGATGTTTTGGACCATTATTGGTGGTTTAATATTCGTTGGTTCTCAAGCTTGGGAATGGTATCACTTTATACATGGAACGGAATTAGGAGCTATCGAACTTGGTGTTGGAACTGTAGAAATTAATGGTGTAATAGAACAAACACAAGGAATAATTGGTCGTTGGGCTGATGAATCCAAACAAGTATTGTTGCTGCCTTGGAGAGAGGTTGCTGGAGATCCTACTTCACCATACTTTACTTTAACAGGGGA
Organism: Vicingaceae bacterium; assembly: GCA_049608005.1. Taxonomy (GTDB): domain Bacteria; phylum Bacteroidota; class Bacteroidia; order Flavobacteriales_E; family Vicingaceae. The sequence continues at coordinate 10,053 of JBMYXB010000011.1, read as the reverse complement.
AGCATTAACAAATGCATTGGCTAATGGAGAAGCAATTCATGGGGCTAATATGACACACAACGAATATGGACATCCATTATTTGCAGATTTCTTTTTCTTTATTACAGGTTTTCATGGAACTCACGTATTTAGTGGAGTAGTTTTAAACTTTATCATTTTTGTTAATGTTATCATGGGTACTTATGAAAAACGTGGTCATTACGAAATGGTTGAAAAAGTAGGTTTATACTGGCACTTTGTAGATTTAGTATGGGTTTTTGTATTCACATTCTTCTACTTAGTTTAATTATTAAAATTTAAAAATTATTATGGAACATTCAAACGAACCGTATAAATACGCAGCACATCATTCTGAAGAAGAGGGTAAGAAAACCAGAAGAATGATATGGAACATGTTTTGGGTACTATTAGCCATTACTTCTGTAGAGGTTACTTTAGGACTAATTTGGAAAGATTTAGGAATAAATTGGTGGTCTGTTAAAATGACTTTTATCATTTTAACAGTTGCTAAAGCTTACTTTATTGTTGCTTATTATATGCACCTTAAACATGAAAAAACAGGTTTGCAAAATGCAATAATTATACCTTATGTACTGTTTGCATTATATATTATCTATATGATAATAACTGAAGCAACTTATGCACATGTAATGGAATATTTATTTTAAATAAGATTTAACACACTTAAAAGATCACAATTATTGTGGTCTTTTTTTATACCCAATTGTTTATGACTCCAAAAGTTAAAAAAGTAATTTTTCTTGTGGCAATTTTATTGTTACCCTCTTTTTTTTATTTGATGTTATATACTGGTGAACATAACTACACGAAACTCCCATACATAGGGACATCAAATGCTGTAAAAAATGAGAGTGGAGGCTTTGATACTTTACACCATAAAATTCCTTATTTCGAGTTTACCAACCAAGATGGTAAAAAAGTAACAAGAGATGATTTGTTAGGAAGCGTATATGTGGCAGATTTTTTCTTTGCAACTTGCCCAACAATTTGCCCTAAAATGACTACAAATATGGGATATGTTCAGAAAAAATTTGAAGATAGAAAAAACTTAAGATTTATTTCAATAACAGTAAACCCTGAGCATGATACGGTAGAAGTTTTAAAAGAATACTCAGAAATGGTACATGCAGATAACCGTAACTGGGATTTTTTAACAGGAAAGAAAGAAGAAATTTATGACATTGCATTTAATGGTTTTTTTGTTAATGCAGATAAAGATGAAATAGCTCCAGGAGGATTTTTACATTCTCAATATTTTATTTTAGTGGATAAAAACGCTCATATACGTGGGGTGTTTGATGGTACTATACACAAAGAGATTAAAGAAAAATTGACTGACGCTATAGACATACTTTACAAAGAAGAGGTAGTACCTTTAAAAGGAGAAAATAAAAATAAAGTAGAGCAAAGAAAATAGGCAACTATATCTATCAAATCATTCGTAATTTTGAACAATGATTTCATTGAAAAAAATAACATTAATCTTAGTTTTCGTTTTTACGAAACTAACATTATTTGCACAATGTGCTATGTGTAAAGCAGTGTTAGAATCTAACTTAGAAAATGGAGGAACTGCAGCAGCAGGTGTTAATGACGGTATTATTTATTTAATGTTTATTCCTTATATATTAATTGCAACTGTTGGGTATTTTATTTATAAGCATTATAAAAAAAACAATAATTCTGAGCAAGTGTAATAGATTATGAGAATCTTATTTATTATACATTTCATTTTACTAAGTACTTCTATATATTCTCAAAAAGAAAGAACAACACCTTATGTTTTTGAGAACGAATTTACATCTAGTTTTAAAACAAGACCTAAATTAGACGTGAAATTTGATAATCGTTTTTCTTTTATAAGAGAAAATGCACTTAAAACTATAGGTATAAAAGTGGGGTTAAATTTTGATAGAAAGTTTAAGGTTGGTTTAGGTGTAAATCAAATGTTAGTACCTATTGAAACAACTACCATCGATAATGAAGGGAATGAAGTTCCTGTAGATTTAGAATATTTTTATTTCTCACCTTATATAGAATACGTTTATCATAACTCTAAAAAATGGGCATTTAGTTTGTCAACGCAATTAGGATTTGGTGGAGCAAGTTATCAATACAAAGATGTGGAGGGCAATAAAATAAAATTAGAAGAAAGTGTTGTTTTATCTTACGAGCCAGCAATGTTAATTGATTATAAAATTGTTAGATGGGTTGGTATTGGAACAGGAGTAGGATACCGTTTAATTTATTTTAAAGAACAAGGTGTTAATGAAAAGTTTTCTGCACCAGAATATGTTATTAAACTTAAAGTTTACTTGGGTGAGATTGTTAGAACAATAACGGGTAAAGAACTAAAAATTGATTAATAAAATATGCATTTTTAGAAATCTTAATTGAACTCAAAAAATAACTACCTTTGATTTATGAACGAATACCTTGATGCAGATAACGAACGCCTAAGTTCTACCGAAAAGGAAATTGAAAAGGTTTTAAGACCGCTTTCTTTTGATGATTTTACGGGACAAGCAAAAGTTGTAGAGAATTTAAAAGTTTTTGTTAAAGCTGCAGAGCAAAGAGGAGAAGCTTTAGATCATGTTTTATTGCACGGGCCTCCTGGTTTAGGAAAAACTACTTTAGCACACATTATTGCAAATGAATTAAATGTAGGGTTTAAAGTTACATCTGGACCAGTTTTAGAAAAACCCGGAGATTTAGCTGGGTTGTTAACCAACCTAGAAGAAGGTGATGTATTGTTTATTGATGAGATTCATCGGTTAACACCCGTTATCGAAGAGTATTTATATTCTGCAATGGAAGATTATAAAATTGATATTATGATCGATTCTGGACCCAATGCAAGAAGTGTAGAAATTGAATTAAATCCGTTTACTTTAATTGGAGCAACTACCAGAACAGGGTTATTAACTTCTCCTTTAAGAGCACGTTTTGGAATAACTTCAAGATTAGAATATTATGATGCTAAATTATTAGCAACAATAATAAAACGATCGGCAGATATTTTAAATGTTGGTGTAGATGGCAATGCAGCTGATGAAATTGCCAGAAGAAGTAGAGGAACCCCTCGTATTACAAATTCATTGTTAAGAAGAGTGCGAGATTTTGCTCAAGTAAAAGGCGATGGAAGAATTAATATGGACATTGCTCTTTTTGGTTTAGATGCTTTAAATGTAGATAAAAATGGCTTGGATGATATGGATAACCGTATCCTTTCGGCAATTATAGATAAATTTAAAGGAGGTCCTGTTGGTTTAACAACTATTGCTACGGCTGTTGCCGAACAGGCAGGAACTATTGAAGAAGTATATGAACCCTTTTTAATAAAAGAAGGTTTTTTAATGCGTACCCCAAGAGGAAGGGAAGCTACTGAAAAAGCGTATAAACATTTAGGAAAAGTAAAAGGTCCAGATCAAGGACAATTGTTTTAAATGAATTTAAAAACCAAATACACGCAACAAATTAAAGCCGAAGCACAACGCTTGGGTTTTTCTTTTTGTGGTATTTCTAAAGCAGGTTTTTTAGCCGAAGAAGCTCCAAGATTAGAGGCTTGGCTAAAAAATAAGATGCATGGAGAAATGCATTACATGGCAAATCATTTTGATAAAAGATTAGACCCTACATTGTTAGTTGAAGATTCCAAATCTGTTATATCATTATTGTTCAATTATTACCCAGAAGAGAAACAAAGAGAAGATACTTTTAAAGTTTCTAAATATGCTTATGGAGAGGATTATCATTTTGTAATTAAGGATAAACTAAAAGATATTGTTCATTTAATTAATGATGAAATAGGAGAGGTTACAAGTAGAGTTTTTGTAGATTCTGCACCTGTTTTAGATAGGGCTTGGGCAAAAAAAAGTGGTTTAGGTTGGATAGGTAAAAACGGAATGTTGATTAATAAACAACAAGGCTCTTTTTTCTTTTTAGCAGAAATAATTTTAGATTTAGAATTAGATTATGATAACCCTGTTACAGATCATTGCGGAACTTGTACTGCTTGTTTAGATGCTTGTCCTACAACAGCTATTTTACCCAATAAAGTGATTGATGGGAGCAAGTGTATTTCTTATTTTACCATAGAATTAAAAGATGAAATTTTGCCTAATGAAGTAAAAGGAAGTTTTAATGATTGGGCTTTTGGTTGCGATATTTGCCAGGATGTTTGTCCTTGGAACCGTTTCTCTTTAACTCATAACGAACCCAAGTTTAAACCTAATGATAAGTTGCTCAATTACACTAAAGGAGAATGGAAAGAATTAACAGAAGAAATTTTTCAAGAGATATTTAAAAAATCGCCAGTAAAAAGAACCAAGTTTAAAGGCTTAAAACGCAACATTGATTTTCTTAGTAACAAGTAACAAGTTTATAAAATCGAATTTGTTAACCTCAAAATTTTTATTTTTTTCCAACTTCCAACTTCCAACTTCCAACTTTTCTTTACTAATTCCCCCAGCGGTAAGTTTCAATTTCAATATCCATTAAATCTAATACTCTATCAACTACAGTTTTTGCTACTTCCTCAATTGTTTTTGGTTGGCTATAAAAAGAGGGTGTTGCTGGGCAAATAATTCCTCCAGCTTCAGTAACTGTTTTCATATTGTTGATATGAATTAAACTATAGGGCGTTTCTCTGGCTACTAAAATGAGTTTCCGTCTTTCCTTTAAAATTACATCTGCAGCTCTTGTTAAAAGATCATTAGAAATTCCATTAGCTATTCTTCCTAATGTTCCCATAGAGCAAGGAATAACAACCATAGTATCATACTTTGCAGAGCCTGAAGCAAAGGGTGCATTAAAATCATTTTTATCGTAAAAAGTAAACGAATAATTTTTATAAGCCTCATGCTTTAGTTCTGTTTTCCAAACAATTTTTGCATTATCAGATAGCAAAACGCCAACTTTAACATTTTTTAAACCAGAGAGCTTATCCAATAACAATTTAGCATAAATGCTTCCTGATGCACCAGTTATGGCAACTATTATTTTTCTTTTTTTACCCTGCATTATTTTTAATTACAAAATGGTATCTAACCGTAAAATTTAAATCAACATTATACCAACCTCTGTTAAAGAGTTTGTTTAAAACGCCAATGTTTTGATCTTGGTTTTGAAAATCTCGAATAGGAATAATAGAGTTTTTAGACCTTAAATTACAGCTAAACTTTTCAGAAATTTGATAGGATATTCCAATTAATCCACCAAAATCGAAAGGTTTAAAAGGAAATTGGTTTACGAATACTGGACCAAATTCATTTTCTAATTTTGGAGTTCCTATTAGTTTTGCTAAGTATAGTCCAATTTCAAACTTTATTTTATTGATTTTATAATTTATAGATAAAGGAACTTCAATATAATTAAGGTTTGCACTAAATTTTTCAAAATCGCCTTTATCAGGATGTGCAGCATCAAAACTTCCTTTATTTATAAAGTAAATTTCAAATTGAGTACTCACTTTTTCTGAGAGATCTACCCCAGCAAATCCTCCAGCTATAAAGCCTAATTTACGATAACCACCATACCCATCTCCTTCTATTTGAGAACCGGCAATACCAGCAATTGCACCTGTTTTAAAAACTTGTGCAAAAGAGTTAAAGCATATAAAAAAAGAAATTACTGTGATAATAATTTTCATAAAACCAAAGGTAAAAATAAAAGCCTTGCTAAAATAAGCAAGGCTTTTAAATATTTTAAAAATGTTTAGTTTCTTAATGTTGCACTACCATTTTTTCTGAAATCGATTGAGTTGCATTCTCTATTCTTATTTGATAAATACCATTTGCCCAATTTTCGGTATTAATTGATAACTGGTTGGCAGTTATTTTTTGATTATAAACTAACTTACCTGTTACATTATAAACAGAAACAGTTGTTTCTTGAAGTAATGCACCTTTTAAATTAACAACAAATTTATTGTTAGTAGGATTAGGGTAAACACTTACTTCATTAGTAATGGTTTTAGTATCAATTCCAACAGTAGCACCATCAATTCTGTTTACAGTGTTGGCATCATAATCAACATACCAAATTTTACCATTTGGTCCAATTTTAATACCCATAATTCCTGTTGCTCCTGTTGCTATTCTACCTAATTCGGTAGCTGGCATATTTGCAATATCATAAATAATTACATCACCAGTATTGTAATCACTAACAATCATTCTATCATCAATAACATCAATTCCTGTAGGTTCAACTAAACCAGTATTAACAACATCATTTACAGTAAATCCAGTTACGTTTTCGTAGGCAACTAAAGGTTCAGTTTGTCCATAAGAAGGAGTGCCTCCAGCAGTACCTGTTCCCATTTCAATCCTAAACACTTTATCATTTCCATAATCCACACAATAAACCCATCCATCACTAACAACTAAATGGCTGCTTACTTTGTTATTAGGGTCTTTTGCAGTATTTACACCTGTATATCTATAAACAGTTGCATCACCATGATAATCGTTTCCTGGACCATGGTCTTCTGCAAAATCATAACGAACAATATCATTGCTGTTACCATCATTTAACCAAAATACGTTTGCTGTTTCACTAGCAATTCCTTGCCCCCAAGGAGATTCGTGTAGCATATCTAAATGACTACCGTTTGTTCCAGGCCCTGCATTTTGAGCAAAAATTGCTAAATCACTCGACCATAATGAAGGACCAGTAAATGGACTTCCTGAACCTGTTGGAGCACTATGGTTAGCATCCCAAACACCTTGAGAAGTGGCAAAATTACTGTTACCACTAAAAGCTATTGCTGTAGGTAAAGACATAAAATGCCATGCATTTCCATCAACCAATTGTTGGTCGGTTTGCCCTGGATCTCCTGCATCATTATAAATTACAACACTTCCTCCAGAATTTTCGGTTCTTTTATTAACTACCCATAATTCTTTTCTTGCTAAATCAGGATGAAAATCTAAATCGGTTGGTTTATCTAATTGATCTGAAACATTACCAATTTGAGTGATTACAGGAGTTACTCCAATGTAAGAATCTATAATGTTAGGAACACCTGGTACAATATTTACAACAGAAGTAACAGTGTCGTTTGCAGCGTTATTATCATCATTGGTTCCATTAATGTTAGATGTCCAAACTTTAACGGTATGTTGCCCCAATGGAGCTAACCATGGTGTTGGGTGAGTAAAACCACCAGTTTGTGCATTTGCAATGCTTAAACCTGATAACGGTGCAGTTGTAATATTACCTCCATCAATGCTGTAATTAATATCTAATGAAGTAATTGTTGCAGTACCTAAATTTTCAATAATTCCTTTTATTTCTTTTAAACCTTCACTATCGTATAAAACTGGAGAAGAAACATTAACAACTCCTGCATCTGTAGCAGGAGGCTCTGATGCACAAAAGCTAGCTGTTAAAACACCATTTCCTACAGGAATAAAATTATTAATGTTATAACCATTTACAGCTACAGCAAATTCAAAACCTTGATCATTCCAATCATCTATATATTTTATATCAAAACAATCATTTTCTACCAAACAAAAAGGACCAGCGCTAATTGTAGTATTGTTCCCATACCCTCCAGGTGTTTGTGCTTGTGCTCCAGCACCGTTACAACCTACAGCACTATTTCCTCCAGAAAATATGGTTCCTGTACCACAAGCGTTACCTAAGGGTACTAATTCCCAATAACCTTCATAGCCATATTGATCGGTAAGCACATCTATAGTTACTTCAACTTCGCCAGCAGCACATTGGGCAACTGCAATTTGTGAGCTTAAAAAAAGAGCTATTATAGCTCCAATTGATTTTATATTTTTATTCATAAATAAAGTGTTTAAAGGCTGCTAAAGTACTATTTTTATAAAAAAGTAGTGTTCGATTTTTAAGCCAGCATTGGAATCCCAATAAAAAACAGCTACTATTTTTGTAAAATTATTGTTTAATTTTCCTGAGTGTTATTTTATTAAAAATAATGCATAAAAAAAGAATCATTATATTATGAAAGTAAAAAATATTACGAGTGTTTTAGAACATTTTGCTCCGTTATCATATCAAGAAAATTATGATAATTGTGGACTTTTGGTTGGTTCGCCCGAAGATGAAGTAACAGGTGTTTTAATTAGTTTAGATTGTATTGAAGAAATAATTGATGAAGCCATAGCAACAAATTGTAATATGGTTGTTTCTCATCATCCAATTGTATTTTCTGGACTAAAAAAGTTTAATGGTAAAAACTATATAGAAAGAACCATTATTAAAGCCATTAAAAACAATATAATACTGTACGCGTTACATACCAATTTAGATAATGTAAATAATGGGGTAAGTTTTAAGATGGCAGAAAAAATGGGGCTTAAAAATTGTAAAATTTTAGCTCCAAAAGCAGGTTTGCTAAGTAAAATAATAACTTATTGTCCTTTAGATAAGGCCACTGAAGTGCGTGATGCTATGTTTAGTGCAGGTGCCGGAACTATTGGTAGTTATGATGCTTGTAGTTTTAGTTCGCAAGGAGTAGGTACATACAGAGCAAAGGCAGGGGCTAACCCTTACTTGGGTACTGTTGGAGAATTGCATCAAGAAAATGAATTGAAAATTGAGGTAATTGTACCTAATAATGCGGTAAATAATGTTGTAAAAAAAATGATTGAAACGCACCCTTATGAGGAAGTTGCGTATGATGTTTTAGCATTATCAAATAATAATACAACTGTTGGGAGTGGTGTAATAGGAGAATTAGTTACTGAAGAGGATGAGCTAGAATTTTTAAAAAGAACAAAAATAGCGCTAAATACTGCTTGTGTTAGGCATACAAAATTGCTGAATAAAAAGATTAAGAAAGTAGCACTGTGCGGTGGTTCAGGAAGTTTTTTATTAAACAAAGCCATTGCAGTAAAAGCAGATGTATTTATTACGGGAGATTTTAAATATCATCAGTTTTTTGATGCAGAAGATAACATAATTATTGCAGATGTTGGTCATTATGAAAGTGAACAATACACAAGTGAGTTGATTTATGAGATTCTTAATGAAAAAATTCCTAATTTCGCAGTTCGTTTAACGGCAAAAAATACAAACCCATTAAATTACCTTTAAAATGGCTAAAAAAGAAGCAACAATAGAAGAGAGATTAAAAGCATTGTATGATTTACAAGTAATTGATTCTACTATTGATAAGATACGTACAGTAAGAGGAGAACTTCCTTTAGAGGTTCAGGATTTAGAAGATGAAGTTGAAGGACTAACATTGAGGTTAGAAAAACTAACGAATGGTATAGAAGATTTAACAACTGAAATTTCTAACAAAAAAAATAGTATTACAGACGCTAACAACTTAATTAAGAAGTACGAAGAGCAACAAAATAAAGTTAGAAACAATAGAGAGTTTGATGCCATTACTAAAGAAATGGAATTTCAAAGTTTAGAAATTGAGTTAGCTGAAAAGAAAATTAGAGAAGGAGAGTTTCAATTAACTTCTAAAAAAGAAAAAGTTGATGAAGCAAAAGAATATTTAGAAGGAAGAAAAGTTGATTTAGCAAATAAGCAAAAAGAACTTGCAGAAATCACAGAAGAAACTTCTGCTGATGAAGATAAATTATTAAAAAAATCTGAAAAAGCTGCTAAAGTTATTGATGATAGATTAATGACTGCTTATACAAGAATTAGAGGTAATGCAAGAAACGGTTTAGCTGTTGTTACAATTCAAAGAGATTCTTGTGGAGGATGTTTTAATAAAATACCGCCTCAAAGACAAATGGACATTAAAAACCATAAAAAAGTGTTAGTATGTGAACACTGTGGTAGAATTTTGGTGGATGCAACTTTTGATCCTAATTATGTGGAGCCAGTTGTAGAAGAAAAACCAAAAAGAAGAGTTACAAGAAAAAAGAAAGCTGAAACTGCTAAGTAAGATTCGCTTATATAAAATAAGAAAAACCGTTATTAGAAATGATAACGGTTTTTTTATTCTGCAGTGCGTCATTGCTGTAAAGGTTAGGTAAAATGGGAGAAATTAGCTCAAACATCTGGAAACTTTATGTAATAAAAGCATCT
>JBMYXB010000010.1:0-36179 GCA_049608005.1 Vicingaceae bacterium | reverse complement strand
CAATCATTTCTCCTTCTTTTAAAACATCTTCTACTTTTTCAACTCTTTCGTGTTTAATTTCAGAAATATGTAATAAACCATCTTTTCCAGGAATAATTTCAACAAAAGCACCAAAGTTAGTTATCGATTTTACTTTTCCGTTGTAAACTTCACCAACTTCTGGTACGGCAGTAATAGCTTTAATTTTACCTAAAGCAGCATCACTAGCGCCACTATCGTTAGACATGATAGAAACTTTTCCAACACCATCTTCTTCTTCAACAGTAATTGTTGCTCCAGTAGAAGCTTGCATTTCTTGAATAATTTTTCCTCCAGGTCCAATAATAGCACCAATCATTTCCTTAGGAATTGTAATTTGAACAATTCTAGGAGTGTGTGGTTTTAATTCAGTATTAGGTGCAGAAAGTGTTTTACCCATTTCTCCTAAAATGTGTAAACGACCAGCTAATGCTTGGTTTAAAGCTTGCTCTAAAACTTCATAAGGCAAACCATCTACTTTAATATCCATCTGGCAAGCAGTAATTCCATCAGGAGTTCCAGTAACTTTAAAATCCATATCTCCTAAGTGATCTTCATCTCCTAAAATATCAGATAATACAGCAAAGTTTCCAGCTCCACCTTCAGTAATTAATCCCATTGCAATTCCAGAAACAGGTTTCTTTAATTTAATACCAGCATCCATTAATGCTAATGTTCCAGCACAAACTGTAGCCATAGATGAAGAACCGTTAGATTCTAAAATCTCAGAAACAACTCTAATAGTATATGGGTTATCTTCTCCAGTAGGAAGCATTGGCTTAATACCTCTTAATGCTAAATTACCGTGTCCAATTTCTCTTCTGCTAGTTCCTCTACTTGGTCTTGCTTCTCCAGTAGAGAAAGAAGGGAAGTTATAGTGTAACATGAATTTCTCTGATCCTTCAGCAGTTACTTCATCAACCATTTTAGCATCTCTATCATTACCTAAAGTAACAGTAGTTAACGATTGAGTTTCACCTCTTGTAAACACGGCAGAACCATGAGCACTTGGTAAATAATCAACTTCACTCCAAATAGGACGAATTTCGTCTAATTTCCTTCCGTCTAATCTTAGTCTATCGTTTAAGATTACATCTCTAACTGCAGCTTTTTGTACAGATTTAAAGTATTGTCCGATTAAGAATTTATCCGCTTGATCTTCATCAGATAATGTGGCAACAAATGCTTCTTTTACAGCTCCAAATTTCTGACCTCTTAATGCTTTATCAGCAATAGATTCTCCAGCAATAGCTCTACACTTATCGTAACAAGCAGCTTTAATGTTGTTGTATAATTCTTCGTTACTTCTTTCGTGATCGTAAGTTCTTTTAGTTTGAGCTTTTGAAATTTCAGCAGCTAAATCTAATTGTAACTGACATTGTTTCTTTATTTCGTTGTGAGCAACTTTAATTCCTTCAAGCATAATAGCTTCAGAAACTTCGTTCATTTCACCTTCAACCATCATAATGTTTTCTGCAGTTGCAGCAACAATTAAATCAATATCAGATTGTTCCATTTGAGATGGAGTAGGGTTAACTATCCAGTTTCCTTCAATTTGAGCAACTCTTACTTCAGATGTTGGTCCGTTAAAAGGAATATCAGATACAGCAATTGCAGCAGATGCCGCAAAACAAGCTAAAGCATCAGCTTTAACCTCTGGATCGTGAGAAATTAATTGTAATTCAACTTGTGTGTTAGCGTGGTAATCATCTGGGAAAAGCGGTCTTAATGCTCTATCAATTAATCTACACACCAAAATTTCATTATCATTTGGTCTTGCTTCTCTTTTTAAGAAACCTCCAGGAATTCTTCCTGCAGCAGCAAACTTTTCTTTGTAATTTACTGTTAATGGTAAAAAGTCCATATCTTCTCCAGCAGTTGCATCAGATACAACTGTAGCTAAGATCATAGTTTTACCCATTGTTAATACAACAGCTCCATCAGCTTGTTTAGCTAATTTTCCTGTTTCTAATTCGATGGTCCTTCCATCACCTAACGCGTAGGATTTTTTAATTCCAATTTTTGACATAATTTTTATTTGTGAACTCACTTGAGTTCGATTTATATTGGTGCACCATGCACCATTTTTAATTGTTTACTTGCCTCTTCCAGAATTGTTTTCAATTCTGACCTCTCCAAAAGAGAGGTAATGTATAACTTACAAGTAAAAACTTATAAGGTTTTTTATGAAAAAAGGGGAGTGGCAATTAACTTGCGTGCTCCCCTTAATTTTATTTTCGTTGTAAAGTTGTTTTCAACATTTACTTTCTAATACCTAGTTCTTTAATCAACTCTCTATACTTTACAATATCTTTTTTCATATAGTAGTCTAATAAACCTCTTCTCTTACCAACTAAATCTAATAACGCTTTTTGTGTTCCAAAATCTTTACGATTCTTTTTTAAGTGTTCAGTTAAGTGGTTAATTCTGTAAGTGAACAATGCAATTTGTCCTTCTGTAGAACCAGTGTTTTTTGCGTCTCCACCAAATTTTTTAAAAATTTCTTCTTTTTTTTCTGTAGATAAATACATGCTAAAATTAATTTAATGTTTGTTATGTATGATTTTAATACCGATTAATTATCGGGGTGCAAATGTAGGTAATAAATTAATATAACCGTTTAATTATTAAATAATTTGATAGAAAGTGCAATTTTTGCTTTTAAGTCTTTTCTTGCTACGATATAATCAAGAAATCCATGTTCTAAAACAAATTCTGACGTTTGGAAACCAGCAGGTAAATCTTTACCGATAGTTTCTTTAACAACTCTTGGCCCTGCAAAAGCTATTAAAGCTTTTGGTTCAGCAATGTTAATATCTCCTAACATGGCATAAGAAGCTGTTACTCCACCTGTTGTAGGGTCGGTTAATAAAGAAATGTAAGGAACACCTTCTTTAGCTAATAAGGCTAGTTTTGCAGATGTTTTTGCCATTTGCATTAATGAAAAAGCAGCTTCCATCATTCTTGCTCCACCAGATTTTGAGATCATTAAAAATGGTACTTTATATTTAATAGAATGATCAATTGCTCTAGCTATTTTTTCTCCAACAACAGAACCCATTGATCCGCCAATAAAGTTGAAATCCATACATGCTACAACAATGTCTTGTTTTTCAATTTTACCTGCGGCAGTTCTAACAGCATCTTTTAAATCGCTCTTTTTTTGAGTTGAAGCAATTCTATCCGTGTATTTTTTGGTATCAGAAAAATTTAAAGGATCTCCAGAAGTTAAATCTGGGTTCAGTTCTTTAAATTTATTGTCATCAAATAATATTTTAAAGTAAGTTTTAGAATCTATTCTGCCATGATGAGAACATTCTGCACAAACGTTTAAATTTTCAACATATTCTTCGTTAGAAACAACCGTTTTACATTCAGGGCATTTATACCATAAACCTTCTGGAGTTTCTTTTTTTTCGTTTGTTGGAGTAACAACTCCTTGTTTACTTCTTTTAAACCATCCCATAATTAATGAATGTTAGTGTAGTGTAGGAAACCTAAACTATAATGTGTTTACGTTATTTAAATCTTCAAAAGCTTGTTTTAATCTTGCTTTAAAAGTGATTTCACCTTCTCGTAACCATTTTCTAGGGTCATAATATTTTTTATTAGGAATATCATCACCATCAGGGTTTCCAATTTGAGAGTTTAAGTAATCTACTTTACTAGTTACGTAATCTCTAACACCTTCAGTAAATGCATATTGCATATCTGTATCAATGTTCATTTTAATAACACCATAACCAATAGCTTCTCTAATTTCTTCTAATGTAGAACCCGATCCTCCATGAAAAACAAAATCAATAGGATTAGCTCCTGTGTTGTATTTTTCTTGAATAAACTCTTGAGAATTTTTTAAGATAATAGGAGTTAACTTAACATTTCCTGGCTTGTAAACACCATGCACATTTCCAAAAGCAGCAGCTATTGTAAATCGGTTACTTATTTTAGATAATTCTTCGTAAGCGTAAGCAACTTCTTCTGGTTGAGTGTAAAGTAATGCATTGTCAATATCAGTATTATCAACACCATCTTCTTCTCCACCAGTAATACCTAACTCTATCTCTAAAGTCATACCAATTTTATCCATTCGCTCTAAATACTGTTTGCAAATTTCAATGTTTTCTTCTATAGGTTCTTCAGATAAATCTATCATGTGAGAACTGTAAAGCGGCTTTCCTGTTTGTTTGAAGTGTTCTTCGCCAGCATCTAATAAACCATCTATCCAAGGTAATAATTTCTTAGCAGCATGGTCAGTATGTAAAATTACAGGCACTCCATAAGCTTCTGCTAATAAATGCACGTGTTTTGCCCCTGCAATAGAGCCTAAAATTGCAGCCTTTTCGTTTTCATTACTCAAACCTTTACCTGCATTAAATTGTCCTCCTCCGTTAGAAAACTGAATAATAACTGGTGCATTTAGTTCTGCTGCAGTTTCCATAACTCCATTAACAGAATTATTTCCTACAACGTTAACTGCTGGTAAAGCAAAGTTTTTTTCTTTTGCTAGTTTAAATACTTTTTGTATATCATCTCCAGAAACTACTCCTGGTTTAATTGTTCCACTCATATTAGTTAGATTTTGGATGTCAAAGTTAATATAAAAATAAAATGTGGTGTACTAATAAGGTAGAAAATATAATTTTTTAGAAAGGGTAACCAATACCAAGGTTTAAAGTTGGTGTTCTCCAAATTAAATCAAATTTATTTGGATCTATTGCTGCAGGGTCTTTTAATTTTGCGGCTAAATCAAATCGAATTAAGAAAAAGTTAAAATCTAATCTTAATCCAACGCCAACTCCAATAGCTACATCATTCCAAAAGCGTTCTGCTTTTATTTCGGCATTAGGTCTTGTTTTATCTTCTGATAAAATCCAAATATTACCAGCATCAATAAAAGTAGCACCCTCAAAAATTTTAGATATACTAAAACGATATTCAAGATTGGCTTCTATTTTTAATTCTCCAATTTGATTTAAAGAGTTTTCAGTTAGACTATCAGATAAAGAACCTGGGCCTAAAGATCTTGCTTGCCATGCTCTAATACCGTTTGCACCACCGCCATAATAACTTTTTTCAAAAGGTAAAGCATCTAAATTGCCATAGGGTTTACCCATTCCTATATTTATTCTTTTTACAAAAGAGGTTGTTTTTGTTTGCCCGTAAGATCTGATGTCTAAATCTGTTTTTATAAATTGTGCATATCTAATACCTAAAACGTTGTAACTTTCGGTATCTACATTATCATAAGGTTTATTAGTAATGCGGTTAAATGCAGATTGTATGTTACCGGCAAATTCTAAATTTAATTTTAAATAGTTAAAGTTTTGAGCTTTATTAATTCTTTGGCTATTGTATATAAAACTATAAGTGGTAGAATTAATAAAATGATCCTGAAAACTGTTTAAAATAAAAGGGTTTTTTTCTGCATCTAATTTATTTTGGAAATCTTGTGTAGGAGTTAAGTCAATAATACTAATGTTAATAGGGTTAATAAAGTGTTTTTTAAACCGAGATTCTTTCCAAAAATACCCGAAAGAAGCTTGAGTTAAGTTTCTAATATATTCGGGTCTTTTTTGGATATTAAGTAAAAAATTTAAGTTTGTTTTAGGGTTAGATCTTCTCGAAAATTTTTCTAAATTAATAGGTAGTAAAAATCTTGGAAACTCAAGGTTTACTTCAGGACCAAACTCTAAGGTGTTAAAAACGCCTAAAAAATTTGTTTCTATTATTTGATCTTGGTTAATTAATTGTTGTATTTCTAGCCCACCATTTAATTTTATAGTAAGTTGTTCACCTCCTCTAAATAAATTTTTATTATGATAAATAAGGTTACTTTCTACCCCTAAGTTACCTCCATTATGTGTTCCAATAGCTTCAACAGAAAACGCTTTTTTTAATGAGGGAGTTAAAAAAATATTTGCTTTTAATTTGCTATTGCCAATATCCTCATAAGATATATTAACGTTTTTAAACAATTTTAGTTCGTTTAAATGTTTGTAGGTATTTTGCTGATCGCTTAATAAATAAAGTTCTTTTTTATCAATGCCAATAGCATGGTTTAACATGCGTTTACGGTATTTTAATTGATAGCCGTTTGTTGTATCAGTGTGTACCGTAATTTTTTTAAAACTGGTAGTATCAAAAAGGTGCAAATTTTTATCTTCATAATTTTTACTTAAATAGATGTTAATGTCATCAATATAGTATTTAGTATGTTTTTTTTCAATTAAAGTATCTTTTTTTTCTGCTTTAATTTTTTGATTGTTGATGTATAAATTAATTGCAATTTCTTTATTGCCAATGGTACTATCAACTTTATACTTTATGAATTCTTTATTAAAATAATAATAGCCTAAATTTTTCATCTCTCTTTTTATTGTTTCTCTTTGTTTATCAAGCACATCAATATCAAAAATATTACCTGGTTTTAAATCTGCTAAAGTATTTCTTAAGATATAAAAAGATTGTTTTTTTAATTCATCATCAGCAAACACATAATCAACACTTTTTATCCTATATGGAGCTCCTGCATTGATTTTGTAATTTACTTTTATTTTATTTTTTTTAACTTTTGTGGTGTAAGAAACTTTACTATCAAAATATCCTCTTTTATCCGCATATAATTTTAATTGTTTAGCTGTTTTTTTTGTTAAAAGTGAGTCGTATATAACTGGAGCCTCACCAGTACGGTGTTTAATTTCATCACTTTTCCATGGCGGAATATTGTTGTAAATCCAAAGATGAAAACGAAATGTATTAAGAATTTTTTTATTGCTTTTTTGTTTAATTAAAGCAGCTAATTCTGTTTTATCAATTTTTCTTGTATCAACCTCAATTTTATTTTTATTTAGGAATAATTCGTCAGATTTTAATGATTTTGTTGGGTTACAGCTTGAAAAAACAATAATAATTCCCCAAAAAAATATTACAATTTTGATAAATGATATGGTTATAAGGTATTTAATATTCAACTTTCTTTTTTCTATCTTTATGATTTGTTGTATTTTTACAACTTCATCTTATTTTAGATAACGCAAAATAACAATTATTAACTCTATGAAAATTAAATCGATACTAAGATTATTAACTATTTTATTATTTTTATCTGTACAAATTAATGTAATAGCTCAAGATAGTCTTAAACTTACTAACGCACAAGCTAAAGACTTGGTTGAAAAGGCCGACCTAAATTTTGAAGAAAAAAATTACATTGATGCTTTAGATCAATATACTCAATTGTACAATTCTTATCCTTCAGATTTATATTATAAATTAATGATGGGAATTTGCTTAACTTATGATCCTGCTCAAAAAGAAAAATCTATTGAAATAATAGAACAAGTAAAATTAACTAATCCAGAATATAATTTGTGTAATTTTTACTTAGCAAAGGCTTATGCGGTAAATTATAAGTTTGATAAAGCAATTAATCTTTTTAATATGTTTATGACTAGAGCTACGGGAGATGATGCAGTCCAAAAACAAGTAGCTTCTAAAATGATTACTAATTGTCAAAATGCGAAGGAAATTTTAGCAGACACGCTAAAACAAAATATTGTAGAAAATATGCAGTATCCAATTAACTCTCAATACTCTGAATATGTACCTGTAATTTCTGCTGATGAATCTGTAATGATTTTTACCTATAGAGGTATTAAAAGTAAAGGAGCAAGTAATGTTGATGTATCAATGGGTTCTGAAGCTTATAATGAAGATGTATTTATATCTTATAAAAAAAATGGAGAGTGGTCTGAACCAGTTAGTATAGGAGATAATATTAATACAGAAGATCATGATGCTGCAATTGCACTTAGTGTTGATGGGCAAACCCTTTTTATATATAAAACAAACGGAGGTAAACATGATATTTATGTAAGTAGATTAAAGGGTGAAGAATGGACTAAACCTGTAAAAGTTAAAGGAGATGTAAATAAGGATGATAGTTGGGAAGGGAGTTGTAGTTTATCTGCAAATGGAAAAACCTTATATTTTACTAGTGATAGAGAAGGTGGCTTTGGTGGTAGAGATATTTATGCCGCAGAGTTGCAGGCTGATAAATCTTGGGGAAACGTTAAAAATTTAGGTAAAAATGTGAATACCTCTTACAATGATGATGCACCTTTTATTCATCCAGATAATAAAACGTTCTTTTTTAGTTCGCAAGGGCATAATAGTATAGGGGGGTATGATATATTTTCGGTAAAAAAAGATACAAATGGCAACTTTAGCGAGCCTAAAAATCTTGGTTATCCAATAAATACAATAAATGATAATAGATATTTTGTTTTAGCTGCTGATGCTCAAAATGGATATTATTCTGGTGGAGGAGAAACGAGTATTGGAGAACAAGATATTTTTAAAATTATTACAGGAAAGATTGATAAACCAGTATTAGCATTGCTTTTAGGTAAAGTTTATCTTGATGATAAAGTTACAGGTTCAACAATGAATTTATACAATAAAGAGGATGGCGAACTTCAAGGTACTTTTGTATCTAATATGGAAACAGGAAAGTATGTTATGGCCTTATTGCCTGGTAATTATGAAATAGAGGTGGAGTTAGAATCTGGAGAACTTGTTAAAGATTCGCTTGATTTAGGTACTATAAAAGAATACATTGTTTTGCATAAAGATTTTAGAATATATAGCGATTCTAACCTTATTGCAAAAAATGAACCTTCTTTACAGGCAATTTTCAACAAAGAAATGACCAGAGGAGGTAAAACAATAGATACGTTGTTTACCGATAACATTTCTTCTGATATTAATTTAAATCAGATGCAGACTGGTAACACTTTTGCTTTAAAAGGTATTGAGTACGATTTTGATAAATCTACATTAAGAGATGAATCTAAAAAAGAATTAAATAACTTAATTGCAATTTTAAAAGAAAATCCTAAGCTAGAAATAGAAATAAGTAGCCATACTGATGCTGCACGAAATGTTGAAATGGCAACTAAAGTATTAAGAAGATACGGTAAAGAGTACTCTGTAGAAGCGCACAATTTAATGAGTAAGAAATACAACATCTTACTTTCTAAACGTAGGGCAGATGCAGTTGTTGCTTACTTGAGTAGAAACGGAATTTCTAGCAACAGATTAATTGCTACCGGCTATGGCGAGGAAGAGCCTATAGCAACTAATGAAACTGAAGAAGGTAGGCAAATAAATAGACGAACAGAGTTTAAAGTTTTAGAATTAAAATAAAACAAAAAGGGATTTCAATTTTGAAATCCCTTTTTGTTTATCGGTATTTTTCATCCCAATTATCATTTTCTTTAGCTTTAATTCTAATTCTTAATTCTCTAATTATTTGTTGATAAGCAGGATCTTAAATTTAAAACTTTCTTCATCTCCAAAAGCAATAATTTTTAATTTTAGAGGATTCAATTTTTAATCTTTCAGGAATGGTATCACTAAAATCCCTTTCAAAATTAATATTGTTTTGTGCCAAAAGAATTGATGTTGCAAAATAGAATAGTAACGTAAGGTTAAATTTCATAGCTATTTACCTAAAAGTTAAAAAGTACAAGCAAACAATACAAAAACTAATTAAACCAATACCAATATATGCAGGTGGTTTATCTTTTGTTTTAATTGCACCAACAATGTACATTAAGCCAAATGCAAACGAAAAAATAGCAAGGATAATAAATAATATAGTTATTGCTTTAGACATACGTAAATACAGTTTTAAGTGTGGTAATAAAATATTTAAAAATCTACTTTTCCTTTTGCTCTAATACCTAGGCCTTTTACTCCAAACATTGTAGGTACTCCTGGATTATCTAAATAAGTTAAACGTTGTAAAAATTCAACCCTAAATACTTTAAAAAAGTTCATAATACCAACACTAGCTTCTACATAAGGAACCCCATTTTTAAAAGCAAAGGTTGAAGGATTTCCATTTATATCTACAGGAAACTTGTACAAATCTTTTTGAATATCAGGATTGTTTGCAGTAGTTAAATTTCCATATAAGGCTTTAATAGATAGCACTTCTCTCCATTTTAAACGTTTAAATAGGGGTACTTTATTAAAAATAAATCCATTAAAATAATGTGTTATTTTAACTGAGGCAAACTCATCACTAATAAACTCCATAAAGTTCATCATGTTGTAAGATGTTTCTTGTAAAAAGAAAGATTGGTTGGCTTGTGGTAAATTTAAAAGAGGGTAGGGAACGCTTCCAAAAACTTTACCTCCTTCAAGCTCTACATCAGAAAAACCAAGTTGAGCTAAGTAAAAACGTTTAAATACTTGTCCTGCAACTCTAGAAAATTGATACTCTCCGTTAGTAACACCTTTTAATCCTTGACGGTAATTTAGTTTAAAAATGGGGTATTTGTTTGGTATCGGAAGCCTAAAGTTTTTTCCTTGATAAAATTGCTCGTTAGGTGCAAATCTTAAATTAACATCAAAAGCGTCTGTTCTAATGTAATTAGCTGTAATAGGGGTAAGTTCACTGGTTTCAAAAACTAATCTTCCTATTGGTCTTTGCTCTCTGTTTTCTACAATAATGTTGTATGCAAAACCACTATGGTATTCTTTATTGTAATCAATTTTATAAGAATCAAAAAAGATCATTTGATCTGAATTACCACGCTTAAAGGAGAGTAAGAAGTTGTCATCGTTTAAAAATTGTAAATCTTGTCCTGGAAAAATGGTTTCGTGTTGATACGAAAATAAAATTCTGTTTTGCGGATTGGTTAAAAAGTTTTTATTAAACGAATGGGTAAAAGCAAACAGGTATTTCCATTCTTTATCTCTAAATCCGTAAGCTCCATAAGCTTCAAACATATTTTGTTTATTAAAAGCAGGAACGGTTCTAAAACCAGCTCTTAATCGAAAACCTTCTACATCATTAAAGCTGTACATTGCTGGTAAAGGCCCTATTTCTATTGGTCCTACGGTTTTCCAACCAGAAATTAGTAAAGATGCAATATTCATAAACCTTTTAAAGGTTGGTATTTTTTGAATACTATCAATCATTAAATAAACACCTGCTTCTTGTTCGGTTAAAGTATCTGGCCTAGCATTAACCCAAAAAGAATCTGGTTTTTCTTTTAAATCATCTTGTTTTATTACTTTTTCAACCCTGTTGTAAATATCATCATCAGCAGGTTTATTAAAAACAAAATTATCATAGTTTATGGTTTTTTTACCAAACATACCTCTACCTTTTCGGGTTAGGTTATAATCTATCACTAGCTTGTCTTTAGATAACATCCAAATACTATCATGGTATTGTGTAAATTCCTGGTCTAACTGTAAATCTTTAACAAAGTTTAAGTTAATGTCTTTAGCAACATTCATGGATACTTTTGTTACTGCATAGGTTAAAGAATCGTTTAGGATAAACATGTTTCCAACAAATGCAAAGTCAGCTTTGTTTCTTGGTGTAAACGCCAGGTTAATGCATTCATTACCATTTACATTAACGGTATCAATAATAAAGTATTTATAAATTGTTGGGCCTAAAGGAGAAATTGGACTGGTAAATTGGTTAGATAATAAATCAATATTGTTATCATAAATATCAATGTCTTGATAAATTTTATCCAAAATAAAAGAAACTCCACTGTCATCAATATAACCATCAAAGCCAGTCATTTTAGTACCGTTTTGTACTTCTTTTAAGGTTTTTGGTTTTTTACGATAATACATTTTAGAGGCAGTTTCTCTTAAAAATATAGGTAGGTAAGGTTTACCATTTACTTCTGAGGTATCTATATGATCTAAAACTATCTGAAAATTCTTTTTTAACCAACCTTTAGAAATAAATTCTTCGGTAATATTATTAAGATCAATTTCTATTTTTTCATATTTATTATATTCATAATAGTTTTGAGCTTCTATTCGGTTATCTTTTTTATGTTCAATAACTTTTTTTATTAAGATTACTGCTGGGTTTTCTTTGTTTTTGTATCTTTTTTTATCTGCTTTAACAACAAATGTTTCCATTTCTACAGCATCAGAACGTAACAAAAAGTTAACGGTGTTAGATTCGCCTATTTTTAAAGTTTTTGATGATGTTTTATACCCAACAAAAGATGCTTGAATGCTAGGAGTTGCCCACTGAGTTTCAATATAAAATTTACCATCAAAATCGGTAGTAGTACCAATGTTTTTACCTTTAAATACTACATTAACAAAAGGTAAGGGCTCTTTTGTTTTGGCATCTAAAACAGTACCTTTAACTTTAGTTAGTTTTTGAGAATGTGCATTATTAATAAATAATGAAGCTAAAAAAAATAATAGTAAAAATTTCTTAATCATTGCCCAATATTACAGTGTAAATTAAGATGGTAAAAGTAACAATTAAATAGTGTAACAAGCAGTTTATTTTAGTTATTATTGATGTTTTTTCTTAGTGTTATTAACACTTTACAGCAATATTTGGATTTAAAAACTATTTTTTATTTGTGCATTTTGTAATAATTATTAATGGTATGTTAGCCGACAATTCTTTGCCAACATTTCTATTAAATTTGCCTAAAATTAAAAGATATGAGAGCTTTAATACTTATCCTGTTTTTAACACCATTTTTTACATTTAGTCAAACAGATAAAAAAATGATGACAAAAAAAGGAATTGATTTAACTAAACACATTCCTAAAGGTTTAAAAGTAGGAGATAAAGCTCCAATAATTAAAGGTGTTTCTATAACAGGTGAAACTATAAATTCTGATGAAATTAGCAAGAGCCAAGAAGTGGTTGTTATATTTTATAGGGGAGAGTGGTGCCCAGTATGTAATCGTTATTTGGGTAATTTGAATGATTCGTTACAATATATTTTAAATAAAAATGCCAAGGTTATAGTTGTAGGACCAGAAAACTTTAAAAATACAGAGGAAACGGCTGATAAATCTAAAGCAACGTTTACTTTATTGCCTGATACTACATCAAAAATTTTAAAAGATTATGATGTTCTATTTTATGTGACCGAAAAATATCAGAAAAAAATTAAGCTATTTTTAAAAACAGATATTGCAATGAGTAATAACCAAAATGAAGCTCAATTACCTGTTCCTGCTACTTTTATTATTGGTAAAGATGGTTTAGTTAAATGGCGTCATTTTAATTATGATTACACTAAGCGAGCAACGGTTAAAGAAATTATTGATAATTTAAAATAGGTTCTTTTAATTAGCTCGTTTTAGGGCCTAATTCTATTACTTCTAAATCTTTAATATTTTTTTTATCAATGGTAAATCTAACTATTGTTTTTACTTTATGAAAACCACTTTTACCTGCTGCCCCTGGATTAATATGAAGTAGCTTTAATTTTTTATCATACATTACTTTTAAGATGTGTGAATGACCACTAATAAACAAATCTGGCGAGTTAAATTCTATTCTTTTTTTTATATTTTTAGCATACCTGTTAGGGTAACCACCAATATGAACGAGCCAAACTTTTACTTCTTCGCATTTAAATTTTAATTCTTCAGGAAAAATTTTTCTTATTTCTTGTCCATCTATATTGCCATAAACCCCTCTTACAGGCTTTATTTTAGTAAGTTGTTTAATTACATCAATATTACCAACATCACCAATGTGCCAAATTTCATCACAATCTTTAAAGTATTTTTCTACCTTAGGGTCTAAATAACTATGAGTATCCGATATTAAGCCTATTCGTGTCATAAACATCAAAGATAAATATTGGTTTGATTTATTGGTGGTTCACTTTAATAATAATTAATTTCACGTCTCAAATAATAAATAAAAGATAAGTTAGTTCTTATCTTTAAAATAACTACTTATGAAAAAAACAGTATTAACATTAGCTGCATTGTTGGCAATAGTATTAACTAGTAATGCACAAGATGAAAGATTAAAACCACAAGATGGAGATTGGGGGTTTTCTTTAAATATTTCTGGAATTATTAATAACATTGTTTTAGAAAACAACAAAGATTCTTTAGGACAATACAATTTATTTGCTCGCCATTATTTAAAAGATGATGTAGCTCTTCGCATTGGTTTTGGTGTAAACTATTTTAAACAAAAGCATTTTGCAGAAGATAGTGTAACAATTGTTTCAACAGGAAGTAGGGCTTTACAAGAAAAAGATTCTACGATTTCTAGATTTGATTTTAAAATTTCTGTTGGGATAGAAAAACACTTAGGAAACACAAGGAGGTTAGATCCTTATGTTGGGGCAGATTTATCAATAACAAGACTTGGAGCGACTAAAGTTGATGGTAAAACTGATATAACTGATGCTACAGGTGTACATAATGAACAGATTATTTTACAACAAGATGGTGGGTTTTCTTATGGATTAAGAGGATTGGTTGGTTTTAATTATTTTATATCTAAAAATTTAAGTTTAGGAGCAGAATTTGGATATGCTATTGAATACACAAAAGCTGGTGGAGACTATAGTGGTAGTCGTGTAATAACGCCTGTTAGTGGTAATCAAACCTCTGATTTTGTAAGTGGTAAAGGAGGTGTTTCGCAAACTAATATAGGGGCTACACCTACAGGAGGAATTATGTTATCTTTTTTCTTCTAAAAAATATTCATAAATAATAAATGGGATGCAATATTATTGCATCCCATTTTTTTTAAGAACTATTAAGCTCTAAACCATATCAAACTTTCCTAGTTTATTTAAGTGCTTAGCATGGCTATAAATTGCTCCAAACACACTGTTTTGGTAGTAAGGCAAATCAAACTCTAAGGCTGTTTCTTTTACAATTTTAGATAATTTACGATAATGCACATGGCATATATTAGGAAACAAATGATGCTCAATTTGAAAATTTAAACCACCAACAAACCAAGATAAAGGTAAATTTCTTTTACCAAAATTAGCAGTAGTATGTAGCTGATGAATGGCCCAGTTGTTATCCATTTCGCCTGTTAATTTTGGTAGAGGAAAATCTGTTTCAGAAACAACGTGAGCTAACTGAAAAATGACAGAAATAAACACACCTGATGTAAAATGCATAGCAAAATAAAACAATATAGTTAGCCACCATGCTTGTGAAGAAAAAATAATAGGACAAACTAAGATAAATGCGAGGTATAAAACTTTTGCAATAAACAACTTTGCAAAAGCAGATTTGTAATCTGTTCCCTGCGTTTTTATAAGCCCTCTTTTACCATATCGTTTTAATTGAATAAAGTCTTTTTTTGTAGTCCAAGCAATTGTAATTAATCCGTATAAAAACCAAGCATAAAATTGCTGAAAACGGTGAGCTTTTAATCTTTTTTGATGATGATTAAAACGCATTAAGGTTCCATTTAAATCTTCATCATGTTCATGTATATTGGTGTAGGTATGGTGTAAAACATTGTGCTGAATTTTCCAATTTAAAGAGCTCCCTCCAATAATGTTTATTAGGTAACCTAAATATTTGTTTGTTTTTTGATTTTTAGAATATGCTCCATGGTTGGCATCATGCATAATAGAAAACCCTATACCAGCCATTCCTAATCCCATAAGGGTCCACATTAACCATATTAAAAGGGCATTTTGTGTAAGGTTAAAAACAATAACAAAATAAGGAATTAAATATAAGCTTAACATAAAAATGGTTTTTAAAACCATGTTAGTATTAGCATATTTAGATTTATTATTTTCTTTAAAATAACCATTTACTCTTTTACGAAGCTCTTTAACAAATTCTGGGCGATCTTTGGTATTAAATTTTATTCTAACTTCTTCCATATTAGCTTTTTTGAAAAATAAATAAGCGGTGCAAAGTTATGGTTTTATCAGTTTAACTATCTATTTATATTGTTTAATTATTAAGCATAATGATAAGAATCATTTTAGTTAAAAATTATTAAGGAATTAGATGTTAAATCTTTTCTTTATTGCATTTTTACAATCTTTAGATAGGGTAGTTATGGCACAAGATTTTTTAGCTAATTCTAAGTTTTTGTTTTTATCTGAAAATAAGCTATAAACCTCTTTAATTGATATTTTTTCGGTGGTTTCTTTTAAAATAAATGTATCTCCAGATTGTACATTTCCTTCTTTTAAAACTCTAACATAAATACCGGGTAAATTGGCATTAAAAAACTGTTTTACCATTTGTTGAGTACCAAAACGAATTCCTAAAATAGAACATGGTCTGCGAGGTTCAGAAACTTGAACTACAGCAGTACCAATTTCAAAAATATCACCAATCATAATTTTAGCTTCATCCAAACCTTCAACAGTTAAGTTTTCGCCAAACATTCCTGGTGTCCATTCTAATTCAGGAAATTTTTCTTTCCAAAAAGGGTAGTGGTTGGCAGAATAAAGGTAACACGCTTTATCAATTCCGCCATGGTGTTTTCTATCCACAACAGTATCGCCAACTACATCAGTAAAACCTAAAGAAATCGGTTGGTTAACCGATTTCTTGTAGATTCCTGTTCGCACCTCTTTACCATTTTTTAAAACAGTAACTGGTAAACCAATATTGGTAGAAACAATTTTCATTATGTTAAACTTGCTAAAGCTTTTGTGTAGTCGGGTTCGTCAACAGTTTCAGTTACTTGTTCAGTATAAACTACTTTCCCTTCAGTATCAATAACAACAATACATCTTGAGTTTAATCCTGCTAAAGGACCATCAATAATATTTAATCCGTAATCATTACCAAATTGTCCTGTATTAAAATCAGAAAGCATTACTACGTTTTCTATTCCTTCAGCACCACAAAATCTGTTTTGTGCAAAAGGTAAATCTCTAGAAATACACAATACTTTTGTATTTTCTAAATTTGCAGCTTCTTTGTTAAAGCTTCTAACCGAAGCAGCACAAGTTCCTGTATCTACACTCGGAAAAATGTTTAAAATTAATTGTTGTCCTTTATAATCTGCTAATGTAGCTGTAGATAAATCTGTTTTAACTAAGCTAAAATCTTTTGCACTACTACCAACTTCTGGTAAGTTTCCAATAGTGTTAATTGCGTTTCCTTTTAATGTAATTTTTGCCATTTGTATTTGTTTTATAATTATTTTGTTTTCTTCTTTTTACTTGATTTTGCTACTGGATTAAAATCTAAACAAAGCTGTATCCAATAAGTTAAATCTTTGTCCATATCAAATCCTTCTGGAGTTACAAAAATATAACCTTTCATTGGTCTACCAGTAAAATCCATTGGTAAACATTCTTTTTTAGGAAGTTCTCGTTCATAGGCTTCCTCTCCAATACGAGCCATTAACAAGCTGGCATTCGTTTTCTTATCGATATGAATTCCACAGCACATTTTTTCATCTACCATAAAACACAAGCCACCCATCATTTTTCTTGCTTCAAAAGATACACGTTTATCATTAAAAACATTTTTAACGCGATCTGCTAAAAACTCATCGTAAGCCATCGTTTATTTTTTACCTCCTGCTAATTTCCATCCGATCCAAGCCATTGGAATGTAGGCTAAAGCTAAATCAACAATATTATACCAAGTTGGAGCAGGAAACATATAAACAGCTGCAATACCACCAATAAGGAACCAAGCTCCCATAACCATTGCGAAAACTTGTTGTTTAGATGCAGCTATTTTAACAGCAACAAAAGCACCAGCTAAAGTTCCTAAACCATGTGCTAGAAAAACAGTAATGAAATTGGCAGGTCCAAGTAAATGCATCGTTTCTGCAAGTTTTTCCATAGTAGAATTATCAAAACCTTCAGGGTTTGAAATAATTAATGGACCTAATTCAATAATTCCCATATTGATTATGCTTCCTATTGTCGCACCAGCTATTACAGCCAATATATTTCTTAAAATTCTCATAATTTTATATTTAAGCTTGTATAGATACTTCTACAAATTTAGATGCTGGTGTATTACTTGTTTTTGCTTTATTTTTTAAAGGAACTAACACATTTGTTTCAGGAAAATAAGAGGCAATACAGCCTTCAGGAATATTGTAACTTACTACTTTAAAATTATTAGCTTTTCTTTCTTCGCCATTAAAATGACTGGTTAAATTAACCACTTGTTCTTGTTGGTAGCCTTTCTTTTTCATGTCTAAAGGGTTCATTAAAATTACTCTTCTTTCGTTAGCAATTCCTCTGTATCTATCATCCATACCGTAAATGGTAGTGTTGTATTGGTCGTGAGTTCTAATGGTCATCATAATAAAATTACCATCCTTAATTTCTTCGTTAGGAAGATCATTTACCGTAAAATGTGCTTTTTTATTTGGTGTAGTAAAGGCTCTTGTTCTCGATCCGTTTGGAAGTTCAAAACCTCCAGCAACGCGAACTTTTGCATTAAAATCATCAAATCCTGCAATAGTTCCTTCAATATGATCTCTTACTACATCATAATTGTTAACCATTTCATCCCAATTGGTAGTGCAGTTTTGAAGTGTAGCTTTTGCAATTCCTGCAATTATTACATGTTCACTTTTAAGATTTTTAGATGCAGGTTCTAAACTACCAGTACTTTTGTGAACAACTCCCATAGAGTTTTCTACCGTAACAAATTGTTTTCCACTTTTTTGAATATCTGTTTCTGATCTTGAAATACAAGGGAGGATCAGTGCTTCTTCTCCAGTAACTAAATGTCCACGATTTAATTTGGTAGAAATCTGTACAGTAAGCTCACATTTCTGCATCGCTTCTCCAGTAAATTGGCTATCTGGAGTAGCAGAAATAAAGTTACCTCCTAAGCCAATAAATACTTTTAGTTTTTGTTCATCCATTGCTGCAATGGCTTCAACAACATCATAACCATGTGCTCTTGGAGCAGTAAATTTAAAACGCTCATCTAGTTTTTTTAAGAAGGGTTCTTTTGGTTTTTCCCAAATTCCCATTGTTCTATCGCCTTGTACATTACTATGTCCTCTTACCGGACAAGTACCTGCACCAGGTTTTCCAATACTTCCTTTTAATAATAAAACGTTTACAATTTCTTGTACATTATCAACACCGTTTTTATGTTGTGTTATTCCCATTGCCCAACAAATAATGGTTTTCTTTTTAGTGATAAGTAATTGAGCAAATGTTCTTACTTTATCTTCAGAAATACCACTATCTTTAACGGCTTTATTATAATCTACACTTTTTAGATGAGCAATTAACTCATCATAATTTTCGCAATGTTGTTTTATAAATTCATGATCAAAAACAGTATTTGGATTTTTTTCTTCTTCTTCCAACATTAAAATCATAGCAGCTTTTAATAAAGCAACATCACCATTAATTTTAACCTGTAAAAAAAGATCTTCTAATTTTGTTCCGCCAGTTAACATGGCTAGTGGACTTTGAGGATCAACAAAAGTGTTTGTTCCTGCTTCATCTAAAGGGTTTACAGTAACAATTGTTCCTCCATTTTTTTTACATTTTTCTAATGCGGATAGCATTCTTGGATGATTTGTTCCTGGGTTTTGTCCCATTACAATAATCAATTCAGCTTCGTGTAAATCGCTTAAGGTAACTGATCCTTTTCCAATACCTACAGTAGCACTTAATCCTGCTCCGCTAGATTCATGACACATGTTGGAGCAATCTGGCAAATTGTTGGTTCCAAACTGACGTACCATCAATTGGTACATATAAGCAGCCTCATTACTGGTTCTTCCAGAAGTATAAAAAGCAGCCTCGTTAGGAGAGTTTAAAGTATTTAATTTAGTTCCAATTTTAGCAAAAGCATCTTCCCAAGAAATTGGTTGATAATTTGAACTGCCTTTTGGTAAGTACATTGGCTCGGTTAACCTTCCTAATTTTCCGATGTAATAATCAGTTTGTTCACTTAAATGTTCAACAGTATTGTTGGCAAAAAAATCAGCGGTAATTCTTTTATCTGTAGCTTCTTCAGCAATAGCTTTAGCTCCATTTTCACAATATTCGCCTAAAACAGAAGGTTTTTCAGGGTCTGGCCAAGCACAACCCGGACAATCAAAACCGTGTTGTTGGTTCATTTTGTTTAACAACTTAAAACCCTTAGACATTCCCATTTCATCGGCAATATGTTTTATTGAAGAGGTTATTGCTGGCATACCAACAGCTTTTGTTTTAGGTGTACTTATTTTTAAGTCGCTAAATTCTTCTGGCGGTACTATTGTAACTTTTCTGTTGGTCATATTAATTTTCTAAATTTCTAAGGTTAAATGTGTATTCTGATTGTTGTCTATCAAAATAACCATCAAGTTGTTCTGTTAATATTTCAATTAAACCTAAACCAAAACATTGACTCATATCTTTAGGCTCATTCCAAGTTCCGTCATCTTTATAAATCAAAATAAAATCATCAGGTGTGATTCCTTTTAATACCGATATTGTAATAAACCCTTCTTTTTTAAAAGCGTGCTTAATTGAGTTAGATATTAATTCATTAATTAAAAGGCCTAGTGGAACAATAGTTTTAAGACCTATTTTTTTAATTTCAGATCCTACTTCAAAATTGATAGGAATACCCATGGTAGAAATTTGAATTAAATCTTTAGATAAATCATGAATATAAGACTGAATTTCAATTTGAGCAAGATCTTTTTTCTGATAAAGTTTTTGATGAATTAATGACATCACCATTACTCTGTTTATAGCTTCGTTAAAATGCCTTTTAGCTTCATCACTTTTTAGTTCGCCTTTTTGTAATCTTAATAAGCTTATTATTATTTGAAGATTATTTTTAACTCGATGATGAATTTCTTTAATTAGCATAAAATTCTCATCGTTCTTTTTTACTAATTGAGCATTACTTTTTTTTAGTTTCTGACTGTAATACTTATTAAATTTCCAATATTCATTTAATAAAAAAACGATGCAAAATAAAGCGAAAAGAACCTCAGTAATTGCAATTCCTATTTCTGAATTATTTAAAGGTTGAAGTACTGTAATATGTGTGTTTAAACTAAAAAAATAGAAAAATATAATTCCCATAAAGTTAATTGCAGTAATAGAAAAGCCAACTTTTTTACCTAAGCCTATAAAGGATATCAGGATGACAACCATTATCCATAAAAAGTCTACAAAATGTGTGTAGGTAAGGTTTGCATTTAATGCGAAATTTACAGCTAGTGTTCCAAAAATACTAACAGTCCAATATACTAGATCCGCTTTTTTTTTTATTTTTAGATAAAAGAAAGAAGCAATAAAAATGAATAAAGAAGTTATAAAAATCTTAAAAGGAAGAGGGTCATCATAATTTAGAATAGAAAGAGTAGAAAAAATTAAGATGAAAGCAATGGTAATTTTCCAAATCATTACCAACTTGGCTTTTCCAAAATAACTGTCAATATTATTAGTATTTATGGTTAAGAAGTTCATTAATGTTTTACTTGTTGGGTTTGTAAATAGTGGATAAATTTAATAATAATATTGGTAAATTTGGGTTAGGATTTTTCAAATTAAATTTTTATTAAATGTCTAACAAAACAACAGAATCAGATTCTAAATACAATAATTTGGAGCAAATGGGAATACATGATATTATTGCTAAAATTAATAGCGAAGATAAAACAGTACCAAAAGCAATAGAAAAAGAATTAAAGCATATTGAAAATTTAATTGCAATTATTGTTTCTAAGATGAAAGTAGGAGGTAGATTATTTTATATGGGGGCAGGAACTAGTGGAAGATTAGGAGTTGTAGATGCCTCAGAATGCCCACCAACTTTTGGTGTAGAACATGGATTAGTTATTGGTTTAATTGCAGGTGGAGACACTGCCATGTGGAAAGCTGTTGAGTTTGCAGAGGATGATTTAGAACAAGGATGGAAAGATTTAAAGAAGCACAACATTACGAACAAAGATGTAGTGATTGGTATTGCTGCTTCTGGAACAACACCTTACGTTATTGGAGCTTTAGAGGCGTGTAATAAAAAAGGAATAGAAACGGGCTGTATTGTTTGTAATGCAGGCAGTAAAGTTGCCAAGGTTGCTCAATCTCCAATAGAAATTATTGTTGGTTCGGAGTTTGTTACCGGAAGTACACGAATGAAATCTGGCACTGCCCAAAAATTAGTTTTAAATATGATTTCTACTGCTGTTATGATACAATTAGGTAGGGTTAAAGGAAATAAAATGGTAGATATGCAGTTGAGTAATAATAAATTAGTGGATAGGGGTACTAAAATGGTTATGAATCAACTAAATATAAATTATGAAAAAGCAAATGCCTTACTTTTAAAATACGGTAGCGTTAGAAAAGCAGTAGATTCTAAGCAATAAAACATTATGAAAATAAAAAAGCCGAACAATTATTAATTGTTCGGCTTTGTTTTATTCTGCCATTTCGGTTTTAAACTCCGAAGTAGTGTGGAAAGTTATTTCAGGATAATCATTTTCGGCACTTTGCAACAAAAATTTTGTTTGTGCTAAAAATACGTAATTATCATCTTTATCTTTTGCAATATTGGTGGCTTTTCGTTTGATAAAATCTTCCATTTTTGCTTCATTATCTGTAGTCATCCAACATGCTTTGTGTAAGTTTTTAGCTTCAAAAGCAGCAGAAGCACCATATTCATGTTCTAAACGATATTGAATTACTTCAAATTGTAATTCACCAACTGTACCCACAATTTTACGATTACCGGGTTGTTGAATAAATAATTGTGCAACTCCTTCATCAGTCAATTGTTGTATTCCTTTTTCTAATTGTTTCGTTTTCATTGGGTCTCTGTTCACCAATTCTTTAAATATCTCAGGAGAGAAACTTGGTATTCCTTGAAATTCCATTTTTTCTCCTTCAGTTAAAGTATCTCCAATTTTAAAGTTACCTGTATCATATAATCCAATTACATCACCAGGAAAGGCTTCTTCAATAACACTTTTATCCTGAGCCATAAAACTGGTAGGATTACTAAAACGCATTTTTTTCTCTATTCTAATGTGTTGATAGAATTTATTACGTTCAAATTTTCCAGAACAAATTCTTAAAAAGGCAATTCTATCTCTGTGTTTAGGATCTAAATTTGCATGAATTTTAAAAATGAAACCACTAAATTTTGGATCAGTAGGGTTAACAACTTTTACGTTGGTTTCTCTACTTCTAGGAAAAGGAGCAATCTTTACGAAAGTATCTAAAAGCTCTTGCACACCAAAATTGTTTAAAGCACTACCAAAAAATACAGGAGCTAAATCTCCCGAATTGTAACGATCTACATTAAACTCATCATAAACTCCTTCAATCAGTTCAACGTTTTCTCTAAGTTCATCAGCAGCTTCACCAATTTGCTCATTTAAAACAGAATCATTAATATCTTTAATAGAAACGATATCTCGTTCCATTTTTGTTTTATTACTATCAAATAAGTTTAAGTGGTTCTCAAACATGTTGTAAACTCCTTGGAAAGTACTCCCAATACCAATAGGCCAACTTAATGGTCTTACCTTAATTCCTAAATGAGATTCTATTTCATCCAATAAATCGAAAGGATCTTGGCCTTCACGATCCATTTTATTAATGAAAACAATTACAGGAGTTTTTCTCATCCTACAAACTTCCATTAACTTTTTGGTTTGAGCCTCTACACCATTGGCACAATCAATTACCAAAATAACACTATCAACAGCAGTAAGCGTTCGGTAGGTATCTTCAGCAAAATCTTTGTGACCAGGAGTATCCAAAATGTTAATTTTAACAGCTTTGTAATTAAAAGCCATTACAGAGGTGGCTACAGAAATTCCTCTCTGTTTTTCAATTTCCATAAAATCGGATGTAGCAGTTTTTTTAATCTTGTTAGATTTTACTGCTCCAGCAGATTGAATTGCTCCACCAAATAACAACAGTTTTTCAGTTAAAGTAGTCTTTCCAGCATCGGGATGACTAATAATTCCAAAGGTTCTTCTTTTACTAATTTCTTGCTCTAAACTCATAATGCTGCGAAGTTACTTTTTTCGTTTCGATTTTGTTAATAAGTGTTATTAGAATATTTTTCCATTCTTTTTTTGATTAATTAATTTCACAACATGCAACAAGAAAAGGCTTTAGCAATATTAAAATCTGGTAAAAATGTTTTTTTAACGGGTTCGGCAGGAACAGGTAAAACCTATGTACTCAATCAATACATCGATTATTTAAAAGAGCGAAAGGTTAAAGTTGCTGTTACTGCTTCTACTGGTATTGCGGCAACACACATGAATGGGATGACTATTCATTCTTGGTCGGGTATTGGGGTTAAAGAATTTATTACACAAGGAAACTTGGTCAGTATGAATTCTAAAAAATACCTTAAAGATCATTTAGAGAAAGTTAAAGTGTTAATTATTGATGAAATATCAATGTTGCACAAAAACCAAATAAATGCTGTTGATGTTGTATTGCGTTACTTTAAAAAAAATGAGGAAGCTTTTGGAGGAATTCAAGTAGTAGTTTGTGGCGATTTTTTTCAGTTACCTCCAATTGGTAACCAAGGAGAAGCAAGTAAAGATAAGTTTGCTTTTATGGCAGAAGCTTGGGTTAAGGCTAAGCTTTCGGTGTGTTATTTAACCGAACAATACCGTCAAAATGATAATGATTTAAACCTGATTTTAAATGAAATTAGAACAGGTGATTTGTCTGAAAAAAGCTACGCTACTTTACAAAATGCTTCTAAAAATGTGTTGGATGAAAATGTTGAGCCAACAAAACTTTACACACACAATTATGATGTAGATAGAATTAATGCTCAACATTTATCTCAATTATCAGGAACTCCAAAAAAGTTTAAAGCCAAAACTTCTGGAAACAAAAAGTTGGTAGAAACCCTTAAAAATTCTGTTTTAGCAGGAGAGGAGTTGGTTTTTAAAATTGGAGCCAAAGTAATGTTTGTTAAAAACGATAAAGAACACCGCTATGTTAATGGTTCTTTAGGTAAGGTTTTAGGATTTACTGATAAAGGATTTCCATCGGTAAAATTATTAAACGGAAAAACCATTACAACAGAAATTGAAAATTGGGCAATTATAGATGACAATGGTAAAACATTGGCGAGTTACAACCAAATTCCGTTACGTTTGGCTTGGGCTATTACAGTACATAAATGCCAAGGTATGACTTTAGAAGCCGCGGAAATTGACCTTTCTAAAACCTTTGAAACAGGACAAGGTTATGTGGCGTTATCGCGTTTAAAAAAGCTAGAAAATTTACAATTGTTAGGGTTGAACGAAATGGCTTTAAAAGTGGATGGTTTAGCCAATAAAGCAGACAAACGTTTTCAGGAATTATCTATAGATTCTGACAATGAATTTACGCTAGATGAATTAGATTTAATTGGTAAAACTTTTATTAGAGACATTGGAGGTTTAATTGATAAAAAGGAAATTACCAAACATAAAAACCGAGTAAAAGAAAAGGAGAGAGGCAAACTTTCTACTTATGAGGTTACGCTTATGCATTTAAAACAAAATGTACCTTTAAAAGAAATTGCCGAAGCTCGTGGTTTAACTGTAGGTACAATTGCAGGGCATTTAATTAAGATTGTTAAAGATAACCCTGATGTAAATTTAAATTTTTACAAGCCTAAAGCTGCTGTTTTAAAAAAGGTAAAAGCTGCTTATGATGAACAACCTAAAAGTGCTCCAATTAGCTTAAATGCTATTTATACTAAATTAGGTGGTAAAGTAAGTTATGATGATATTAAGCTGGCTGTGGCTTTTATTGGTTGAAACAACTAAGGGGTTGAAAATCAGTCCGTCATTGCGAAAATTATAAACGTTAGTGCATAATTTGAAGCAATCTCAAGTTTGAAAATGAGATTGCTTCTTCATTTCGCTCCGCTTCACTCATCGCAATGACGTAACTTGTTGATTTTTATATGAAACACATATTGATTATAAATACTGTGTCTGGATTCCTGCCTACGCAGGAAAGGAGTTGGAGGCTAAACTGATGTAATATAAATTAGTATTTTAGTTTCTATAAATATATTAGCCACGAATATACAAATCAATTGTGTATTACTTCTGTATTTCACTAGGCATTTCACGAAGCAGACTTTTCTGTCTGTGAATTTATTTAAGATAAAGTCAATACCTCAAAAGAATTTTAGTAGCTTGATTCAAAATGATTACATTTGCAGCCTCAAAAAAAAATGACTTATGATAGCAGCACACAATATATCGTTACAATACGGAAAAAGAGTATTATTTGATGAAGTAAACATAAAATTTACCCAAGGTAATTGTTATGGTGTAATTGGTGCTAATGGTGCTGGTAAATCTACTTTCTTAAAAATTTTGGCAGATGAAATTTCTCCCAATTCAGGAAGCATTACCATAGAGCCAGGAAAAAGAATGGCAGTTTTAAGTCAAGATCACTTTAAGTTTGATGAAGAAACAGTTATAGATACTGTTATGATGGGCCACACAAAAATGTGGGAAGTGATGAAAGCCAAAGATGCCATCTATATGAAAGAAGATTTTAATGATGCAGATGGTATTAAAGCTGCTGAATTAGAAGAACAGTTTGCAGAAATGGATGGTTGGAATGCCGAATCTGATGCAGCAAATATGCTAAGTGGTTTAGGAGTTAGAGAAGATTTACATACTGCATTAATGAGCGAATTAGCAGGTTCTCAAAAAGTAAGAGTTTTATTGGCTCAAGCAATTTTTGGTAATCCTGATATTTTAATTTTGGATGAGCCTACCAATGATTTGGATATCCAAACCATTAAATGGTTAGAGAACTTTTTATGTGATTTTAAAAATACGGTAATTGTAGTTTCGCACGATAGACACTTTTTAGATTCTGTTTGTACACACATAACCGATATTGATTTTGGTAAAATTAAGTCTTACTCCGGAAATTATTCTTTTTGGTACCAATCGAGCCAATTGGCATTAAGACAGAAACAATCTGCTAATAAAAAAGCTGAAGAGAAGAAAAAAGAATTGCAAGATTTTATCATGCGTTTTAGTGCAAATGCTTCTAAATCGAAACAAGCTACGGGACGTAAAAAAATGTTGGAAAAGCTTAACTTTGAGGAGATTGTAGCATCTACCAGAAGGTACCCAGCAATTATATTTGATCAGGCTCGTGAAGCAGGAGATCAGATTTTACATACTACTGGATTAACAAAAAATGGTCTTTTTAAAGATTTAGATTTAAATGTTAGAAGAGGTGATAAAATTGCTTTTGTTTCTAAAAACAGTGTAGCAATGACTTCTTTTTTTCAGATTTTAGAAAATGAAATTAAAGCAGATTCTGGCGAGTTTAATTACGGACAAACAATAACAACATCATATTTACCTAACGAAAATGACAAGTTTTTTGATGGATCGGATAACCTGATTGATTGGTTAAGACAATTTTCTGATGATGAAAAGGATGAAGTATTTATTAGAGGTTTCTTAGGTAAAATGTTATTTTCTGGCGAAGAGGTTTTTAAAAAATCTGACGTATTATCTGGAGGAGAAAAAGTAAGGTGTATGGTTTCTAGAGCAATGTTAGCCGAAGGAAACTTGTTAATTTTAGATGAGCCAACAAATCACTTAGATTTAGAATCGATTACTGCTTTTAATAATGCATTAAAAGAATTTAAAGGAACAATCTTGTTTACTTCTCACGATCATGAATTTGTTAATACTGTTGCCAACAGAATTGTAGAACTTACACCTAATGGTTGTATTGATAAAGAGTTAACTTACGATGAGTATTTAGAAAATCCTAAAGTACAAGAGCAAAGAGAGAAGCTTTACGCATAGTCTTAATTTACTTAAATTGATCTAAATATTGTTTTTCAATTAGTGTTCCGTCTTTAATTACTTTTTTAGACCAAAGTATTAATTGTTCTATTTGTTCTTCCTCAGTTAATTGCCAATTTATAGGAGAGGCTTTTAAACGTTTTTTTAATTCATAAAGACAAATTGAAGCAGAAACAGAAATATTTAAGCTTTCGGTAAAACCATACATGGGTATTTTTACAAAACCATCTACATTTTTCATAGCAATATCCGATAAGCCTGTCATTTCAGTACCAAACATTAGGGCTACTTTGTCATTTAAAGGAATATCTTGTATTAACGAATCGTTGGTGTGAGGAGTTGTGCCATAAACTTTATAACCATCAGCTTTAAGCTTATTAATGCAAGCTAAAGTGTTGTTTTCTTTTTCGTTGTATTTATAAAGATCTATCCATTTAGATGCCCCATGAACCACTCTAGGATTTACATTATATTCGTTTTCATTTTCTATTATATGTACATCTTGTATTCCAAAAACATCGCAAGTACGCAGTACTGCACTTGCATTTTGTGGCTGAAAAATATCTTCTAAAGCTACCGTAACATGTTTTGTACGCTCGAGAATTATTTTATTGAATAGCTCCATTTTATTTTCTGACATAAAATCAGATAAATATTTAAGAAGCTCTTTTTTGTTTGGAACCGACATGTTGTAAAAATAAAAAATAGATACTTTAATTTTAGTAAAATGAGTTACAAAAATAAATTTTGAAAAGGGGAGGGGAACACTAAAGAGGGTGTTTAGTATTTCTTTTTTTCAAAAAGTTTACCTAAATTTTTAAGTGCTTTTCTAAGTAAATCAAAATATAGTGATATTGCTAAGAAAATACTCATTAGCCAAATAATTGTAATGTTAACAGAAAATGTATCATAATAAGATCCAAAAACTTTTTTTACAGGAGCATAAAAATGTGCTCTAAACCCATTAGGTGTTAAATATATGGGATCAATTTTCTGAATTAAATGCCCATCTAATTCGAGCACTCTACTTAATACATTTTTATTAGTAACATAATCCGACAATGCATCATTGGTGTAATTATTTTTCATTTCGATAAATTTTTCTTTAGCTGCTGCATCTTTATTTAATGCTGTTGTTAAAGCATCTTTATCGTTGTATGCTTTTTTATATTTTTTAAGGTAAAAACTATTTAATTCTGTAAGGTAAAATTTGGTGTTGTTTATTACTTCGTTATTGATTTTATCACTAAATAGTTGGTCTAAATTTGTAAATTTTATATTAGGATTTCTTTTCAATTCTTTTTCTATTTCTGTGCGAAGTAATGCTAAGTTTTCTTCTACTAATTCTGTTTTTCCTTCTACATTAAAGTTGTTTTGAACACTACTTATTTTAGCTGTAAGCTTAGGCAGCCAGTAGTTTTTTCTAAAATCAAACTTTTTAAAAGATTTATTTATTTTAAAGAATTTTTTTTCAAACTCATTGTCTTTAAATTGTCTTACTGCAATTGCTTCATAAGCCCATCTTGAAGTCATTATTTCGCCAACTATAGGTACATTTTCTTGTACGGTAATGGTAGGGTTTAATTTATCAAACTTAACCATAACACCACTTAGTAATAGTTGAGGAATAACTAAAAACGGTATTAAAATATATATTGTTACAGCAGAGTTAAAACTTGCTGAAATGTTTAAACCTAACATGTTTGCAAAGCAAGAAGTGGTAAACAGAACTATCCAATAAGATAGGTACATTCCTTTTATTTCTAAAATTAGGTTTCCTATAATAACAAATGATAACATTTGAATGGCAGAAATAATAAACATAACGCTAATTTTAGATGCTAAATAGCCTCCTTTACTCAGGTTTAAAAATTTCTCTCTTTTTCTAATTTTTTGATCTCTAAATATTTCTTCGGCACTAACGGTTAATCCTATAAATAGAGCAACAATAACCGACATAAATAAAAATGCTGGGAAATTTTCATTTTCTCTAAAAATATAACCTACTTCATTACTCGTATCAGAACTAAAGTAGCGCATTAAATACGATAATATAAATGCTAAAAAAGGTGCTTCTAAAAAGTTAATTAAAAGGTATTGGGTATTGGTTAATTTAGATAAAACATCTCTGGTAATAAAAACTTTAAACTGTTTCCATTTATTGGGTATATTAGATATTATTTTTAGTGTTTCGTTAGTTTTATCAAAATCTGATATACTTTGAGCAACTAATTTTTTATATAAATTATACCATTCTATAGGATTAACT
This sequence comes from Vicingaceae bacterium, assembly GCA_049608005.1. Taxonomy (GTDB): domain Bacteria; phylum Bacteroidota; class Bacteroidia; order Flavobacteriales_E; family Vicingaceae. The sequence continues at coordinate 6,303 of JBMYXB010000010.1, read as the reverse complement.
TTTCTATTAGGTGTGGGTTCACCATATTCATCAACAACTCGTCCTTCAATAATATCAAATATTTGTTCAGAGTTTACATTACCACAACTAATACATTCGCTTTCATCACTGTTTACATGATTGGCTAGTTCTTTAAAATAAACTACAGCATCTACAGGGTTACCGTTATAAATAGGGTATCCTCCTGTATCTAAAATAAGTAAATTATCAAACATTTTATAAATGTCTGATGATGGTTGATGGATTACTACAAAAACTAATTTACCTTTTAAAGCAAGCTCTTTAAGTAAATCCATAATGTTTTCTGAATCTCTTGAAGATAACCCTGATGTTGGTTCATCTACAAATAGTACTGCTGGTTCTCTAATTAATTCTAAAGCAATATTTAATCGTTTTCTTTGTCCGCCACTAATGGTTTTTTCCATTGGGCTTCCTACTTTTAAATCTTTGGCTTCAAAAAGTCCAATGCTGTTTAATACATCATTAACTCTCTTGGTTATTTCAGCATCATTTAAGGTAGCAAAACAAAGCTTTGCGTTGTAAAATAAATTTTGAAATACGGTTAATTCTTCAATTAACAAATCATCTTGAGAAACATATCCTATTACACCTTCTATTTTATCTTGTTGATGGTGTATGTCTATTCCGTTAATAGTTACTTTGCCCGTAGTTGGAGTGTAGGCTCCATTAAGTAGGTTTAGTAAAGTAGATTTCCCTGCTCCACTAGCCCCCATGATACCTACCATCCTGCCAGACTCTTCAGAAAAGCTAAACGGATACATTCCTTGATTTCCGCCTTTAAATTTGTAGGTTAAATCTTCTACATTAAAAACAATTTTTTCAAAATCATCATCATCAAAATAAGAGCTAACAATATCAGAGTAATATATTGGTTGTACCTTAGAACTCCTAATTGAAGAACCCTGATTAAGAATGCTTGATCGGTGTTTGTTTAAAAGAATACCGTTTAAGTACAGTTCTGTATCACCAAAATACCGAACAAAAAACATGTTTACGGTTTCTACTTTAATTATTCTTAAAGAACCAATAATTCCATCAGAAAAAATATGGTTATTATTTTTAAAGGTATTTTCTTTTTTATTATTAATTACAAGGGCTTGGTCATTATCAAAATGTGCTTCTTCAGATTTTTCTATAAAATCATGGCATAAATCAAACTCTTTTCTTGGGATGTTAAATGTTTCAGAAACTGTGATAATAAATTCCATTTCTTGATCTGAAGGAATTTTATTAGCATATATAAACTCTATTAATCGTATTAATACAATTACTTTTTGTTTTTGAGCAAGTTCTTCATTAATTTGGGTACATATTAAAAGAACTTTAACTGAATTTACCGAAGTACGTTTTTTAGCTTGTCCGCTTTTAGATTTTTTAGTTTTAGCAGCAATAAACTCATCGTAAAGGCTTAAATATTCTTTAACTAATTGCTGGTTAAGTTGTTGGTTAAGAAATGTTTCTACAATTTCTCTACTATTATCAGAAATATCTTTAGCTTCAGATACAATAGAAAACAATTGCATTAAGGCTTTTAATATTCTTTCACTCATAGGTTATTTATTCTAAATTAGATCCATAAAATTGGAATTTACTGCTTAAAGCCAACTAATAATACGGCACAACCAGATGCAGAATTGTTGGGATCTAACTGAGCTTCTATAACACAATCTAGGGTGTTTGTGATACTAAAATCCCAATAAGGAGTATTTGCATAATCTTTGTTAGAAAATAATTCGTTACGTTGATTATCGTAAACTGTAAAAATTAAATTACCATCGGATAAACCGCTACATGCAGCAAATCTATATGTGCTACCACCGTAAAGAGTCATGTTAAACTCTGCAATTTCATCACCTAACAATAAAGATCTATAATCTTGTCCATCAGAAATAAATGATGAAGTAATGTGTTTATCACATAAAGTTGCAATAGTATCGCATTGAGCAAAAGAGGCTGAATAGGTTATTAATCCGATGATTAATGCTAGTGATTTTAAAATGTTATTTTTCATGTTGTATTATTGGAATATTTTATTAACTAACAATTTCGGCTCTAATTTTTGCAATTTTTTCTGAAATTGTTTTTAACTGTTCGTCAGATATATTAACTACTGTAGTACTATTAATTGTTGTAGTTTTATTTTCTTCATCAACTGTTGGAGCTACAAATGTGTAAGAAAATTCAATTTGCTCGTAGGTTTTATTTAATTCAATTAAATCATTTATTAAAACAGTGTATTCTGGTTTGCTGTAATATGGTGTTAAAAGTTTTATAAGGTTAATAACAGTAGTTTTTTGTTCAGCAATTCTTGTAATAACATCTTTATTACCAGTCATTTCTGCAGTGTTAACTGCAAAATATAAACTTTCAATCCATCCGCCAGCTAAAATTAAACTTCCAATATTGTTTTGTTCATTTCCTTTTAAAAACCGATCACTTGCTTTGTAAGCATCAGATACAAGTACTAGTAAAGAGTCTTGATTTCCGATATTCATTTCAAATCTTTCAACAAGTTCTATATCAAAAGCACTACTAACTCCTAAATCATCTGCTATAGATTTTACAGCGGTTAAAAAAGAAATAGCATCTTGTGTTTGGTCGTAAAGGGTAACATAACCTAAATCTGCACCATAAATTCCTAAGTTAATGGCCTTTTTAAAATTAGTAGAGTAACTTGCTAATTTAGATGGTTCGTTAAGAATCTCTTTGTTATAATTAGATCCAACATTTTTAATAAGTATAGCAGTTTGTATTGGAGATGGGATACTAAAAACTTTACCATCAATTTCCATTAATTGTGTACTGTTTGGATCTTTTTCTTCAATTGGTTCTTCAATTTCCTGATTTTTTGGGGTTTCATTACCACAGCTAAAAGCAAACATTGCTAATACTAGTAGTCCTAAAAAAGGGTTGTGTAAACTTAAATGTTTAGTATTCATGAATTATTTTTTAGAAAATTTTCTTTAATTACAAATAAACAAAAAAAACTTCAATAGTAAAAACTAATTGACGTTGATTAATGATGAGTTTTAAAGGTTAGTTATTAAAGGTTTTTTTACGAAACATAAAATACAATAAAATGGTAAGAGAAACAATAGCAATTGTTAGGTTAATTAGTGCTAAATAGTATTCTTGAAATATTAATTTTCCGATAAAAAATAAAAGCGAATAGGTTAAAGATGTTGCACTTAGCCAGCATAAAATTAATGCTGGGATTTGAGTACTTGTTTTTGTTAAGTTTAGTTTTTCTCTTATGCTATTCCATGCTCCATCAGGGGTAACTTGTAGGTAAAATCTTTTTAAAGTTTCATCACTTTCTGGAGGTGTCAAAAATGTAACAATTACCCAAACGATAGTGGTAAAGAGGGCAGTGCAAAGCAAAATTCCTTCATTAGCAATAAAGTTGTTTTGAATTTCATTAATCCCTAATTCAACTTCAAATAAAGGGGCAATAATATACTTACTAATTGTATAACCTAAAATAGGAGCTATTGTGGCAGAAATTTCACTCCAAATATTTATTCTGCTCCAATACCACCTTAAAATTAATACAGCACCTAAGCCAGCCGAAGAGGCAATTAAAAAACGAGCAGCTCCATCAATAGTATCTATAAACGAAGTAATGATAAGTGCAATTAACATTATTAATACAGTAAACAATTTACCCACTTTTACCAATTTTTTTTGATCTGTATTTTTCCCTTTTTCTTCAATGTTTCGTTTGTATAAATCATTGGTTAAATAACTTGCACCCCAATTTAATTGAGTAGAAATGGTACTCATGTAGGCCCCTAAAAAAGCAGTAAATAACAAACCTCTAAGTCCTGTGGGCATAAAATCTCTCATTGCCATTACAAAGCCATTACCAGCTTCGTTAACAGGTAGGTTAGGGTAAACAACTAAGGCACATAGGCCTACAATTATCCATGGCCAAGGTCTTAATGCATAGTGTGCAATCTGAAAAAAAAGTGTTGCAAAAACAGCGTGATTTTCGTTTTTTGTACTCATCATTCGTTGAGATATGTAGCCACCACCTCCGGGTTCGTTTCCTGGATACCAACTTGCCCACCATTGAACCGCAACAAAAGAGAAAAACGCACCTATTGTTAAGCCAAATGTTCCTATTGCAGAGCCTGTACTGTTTATGTTTGGAAAAAAATCAAAACGCCATTCGGGTAATTTTTCTTTTAAACCTACAACGCCTCCAACCTGATCGGAATTTAACATAATTATCGCTAATATTAAACATCCGCCCATTGCCAAAATAAATTGCACAGCATCTGTTATTGCTACGCCTAACAGCCCTGATAAGGATGAGTAAATGGCAATTAAAACCATAAGTACTCCAATATAAACGAAAGCTGTAGTATAATCAATATCTAAAAAGATGATTAATATTTTAATCATTGCGGCATTTACCCATCCAATTATAATGGTATTAAAAAAAACGCCCAAATAAACAGATTTGAATTTTCGGAAGTTTTTTGCCGCTTTGCCTGAATAACGTAATTCTAAAAATTCTAACTCGGTTAAAACATTTGCTTTTCGCCACATTTTAGCAAAAAAGAAGGTGGTAAGCATTCCGCCAATTAGCATGTTCCACCAGAGCCAATTACCTGAAATACCATTTTTTTTAATCACCTCAGCAACCCATAAGGGAGTGTCTGCAGCAAAGGTTGTGGCTACCATAGAAATACCAGCAATATACCAAGGCAAGTTTCTTCCTGCTAAAAAAAAATCGGTTAATGAGCCGCTTGCTTTATTTTTAAATTTTAATCCAATAAAAATTGTAATTCCTAAAAAAAGAACAACAATTATCCAATCTGCTAATGTTAATACCATAGTTATTTATAAAGTACGAAAAATAATAAAGTTTATGATTAGGATTAATGAACAGAATTAAAATTTATACACAATAATTTTAGTTTCTTTGAAGTAATTATTAAAAAAACTTTTTTACTATTTAATGGCTCATAATATAGATATACAGCAAATACAGCGTTACTCTAAGTTAGAATTAATAGCAAAACAAATTGTAGAAGGGTTTGTAACGGGTTTGCATAAAAGTCCTTTTCATGGTTTTTCGGTAGAATTTGCTGAGCACAGAATTTATAATCCTGGTGAATCTACAAGGCATGTAGATTGGAAATTGTTTGGTAGGACAGAAAACTTATTTATCAAAAAGTACGAAGAAGAAACCAATTTAAGGTGTCATTTAGTTATTGACGGGTCTTCTTCTATGTATTTTCCTGAAATAGATTATAATGGAAATGATTCTTTTAATAAAATAAAATTTTCTGTTTATGCTGCTGCATCTATAATGCATTTAATGAAAAAGCAGCGAGATGCAGTAGGCTTGAGTGTTTTTTCGGATAAATTAGATTTGCACACACTAGATAAATCTAGCGTAATGCACCATAAACGTTTAATGCATGAGTTAGAAAATTTAATAAATTATCCTAAAGATAAAATTAAAACATCAACAATTAAAGCTTTACATACCATTGCAGAAAGTGTACATAAACGCTCTTTAATTATTTTGTTTAGTGATATGATGGAGAATGTAGCTCAGCAAGAAGATTTGTTTGAGGCTTTACAACATTTAAAATACAATAAGCATGAAGTTATTTTGTTTCATACAATTGATAAAGATAAGGAGTTAGATTTTAAATTTGAAAATAGGCCTTATCAATTTGTTGACCTTGAAACGGGTGAAGAAATTAAAGTAAATCCTAATGATGTGAGAGAGAATTATACGAAAGAAATAAAAAAACATACCAATAAATTAAAGTTACGTTGCTTGCAATATGGAATTGAATTTGTAGAAATAGATGTAAACCAGGGCTTTAACAATTTGCTAGAAACGTATCTTGTTAAAAGAAAAAAAATGATGTAATAATTCGCTATTTATTATCTAGTTAAAGGTTAAAACCCTGCAATTTCATTGTAGTTACTTTAGATTATATAAATGTTTTAGCCACGAATACACAAATCAATTGTGTATTATTTCTTTATTTCACTAGGCATTTCACGAAGCAGACTTTCAGTCTGTGAATTAAAACTATGGAGTGAAAATCTATAGTGGTTTATTTTTAAAACCAAGTAGTACAGGTATATAGCAAATTTATCATATTTTTTTTTATTTTTTTGTTGTAGGTTAAAATGAAACTACTATATTTGCAGCCCTTAATGAAGGAAATGATCTTTAAAAAATTGCTTGAAACTAGAAAAATATTACTATTAATAGTAAGGTCTGGTAGTTCAGTTGGTTAGAATACCTGC
>JBMYXB010000009.1:0-36990 GCA_049608005.1 Vicingaceae bacterium | reverse complement strand
TGTTTTGATGGTAACGATGGTAAACTATTAGTAGAAGTAAATGGAGTTGGCGGGCCATACACTGTTGAATATTTTGATACGCTTGGCACGCTTTTACAAACAAATAATACCGCACAATTTGATTCTTTAACTAACCTTACTACAGGAACTTACATGGTTAAAGTTACCGACTTTACTGGATGCCCTATTTGGGATACACTTAGCATTAACCAACCTACACAAGTTGTAATAAACAGCTTAGTAAATGATACAACAATTTGTATTGACGGTACTGTATTACTGTACGGAAGTGCTATTGAAGGTACTGGTTCTACTACTTTAATCTGGGATCATGGTTTAGTTGGAAGTGGCCCTCACAATACAATACCTTCTGATAGTTTAACCATTTATTATGTTTACGGACAAGATTCTTTAGGGTGTGTTTCTGAAACCGATAGTGTTGTTGTTAACTGGACTGATTCTATTAGAGTTTCCGAATTAACATCTGATACACTATGTCAAGATGGAGTTACTAACACTACCCCACTAACTGCACTTGCTACTGGCGGTAATGGTAGTTCTTACACTTATGCTTGGTATGATGGCTTAAATAATTTAATTGGAACAACACAAACTATTAATGCAAACCCATCAACTAGTCCAGAAACATTTACTGTAGTTGTTGGTGATGGTTGTACTTCACCAACAGATAGCACACAAGTTGATATTTATCTGTTTCCAATATTTCAGCCAACATTTGATACTACTGTAAATGGAGATTATTGTATTCCTGTTGATATTACCTTTAACAACACAACTAATCCAGCATACACATCTTCTGTATTTTGGGATTTTGGTGATGGAACAACCTCTACTCAAAATACAAGCCAAACACATACCTACAACAAAGCAGGTACTTATGATGTGTCTTTAATTATTACCTCTTCACTTGGATGTGAAGAAGATACCATTTCAATAGGATTAGTAACAACTCACAGTTTTCCTGTACCAAATTTTAGTTACTCCCCTACAAACCCAACTACCCTTAATACTGAGATTGAGTTTGAAAACTTAAGTACAGATAACGCTTCTAACTTTTGGAGTTTTACAGATGGTGTACCCAACAGTTCTGTTGATGAAAACCCAATAGTAACTTACCCTACAGACGAAGCTGGAACCTACCCTGTTCAACTTATTGTTGTAAATGAATTTGGCTGTGCAGATACTACAACTGGTAAATTTGTTGAAGTTGACGGAGTTTATTTAATGTATGTGCCTAACTCATTTACTCCTAATGATGATGGTTTAAATGAAAGCTTTAGAGCTTATGGTAATGACATAGAATTAGATGATTATACACTTAGTGTTTTTGACCGTTGGGGTAATCTTTTATTCCAATCTAGCAATTTAGAAAATGGTTGGGATGGAACACACAAAGGTAAGCCTGTACCAAATGGTGTTTACATTTGGAAAATTAGAGCTAAAGAAAAATACTCTGCAATAATTCATAAAGATTGGGGAAGTGTTACATTAACAAGATAATTTATTAAAACCTGAGTTTTTTATAGAACTCAGGTTTTAATACAAAAAAAGAGGCGTTTAGAAATTTCTAAACGCCTCTTTTTTTGTATTAAAATGGATTAGCTTTCTAGCAAACCTCTACCCATTTTCTTTAATTCTCCTTTCTCTTTTAACTCTAATACTATCTTATCTAAAACCCCATTAACAAAAACTTTACTTTTAGGCGAACTGTACCATTTCGACAATTCAATGTATTCATTCATACTAACTTTAACGGGCACAGATTTAAAATGTAAAAACTCGGTTAATGCCATTTTCATTAATAAAATATCAACCATTGCTATTCTATCAACATCCCAATTTTTTGTTTTTTCTGATATTAACTTACTATTTTCTTCATCATTTTTAACCACTTTAGATAACAAGTCTTTTACAAACTTTTTATCTTCAGTTTGATCTCTATAAAGTGGTAAAATTTCTTCCGACATGGTAGATTCTGGAGTAAATCTTTTTACAGATTTAATAATCATGCTCAGCACAAAATCAATCTCATCATATCCCCAAAAAATACTTTTCTCTTCTAAATCAGAAAGTAATAATTCAAATTCTGGAATTACCTTTTTATAAAGATCAACCACAAACTTTTTATCCTCAGCAAAAGAAGATGATTTTGAAGCCATGTAATCTTTAAACACTTTGTGTTCTCTTAAAAAAGCAGCCAACTTAACCATCAAATCCTGATCATTACTCCATGATAAGCTTTTATCACTTACATAATTTTTTAACTGAACATTTTGTTCGAGTAAAGCCAACACTTTATTGTCTATAAATTTGGTGTTCGGATTTAAATCCTCATCAGATGGTAATCTTTTTTTCTTAGCCTCTTCTAACCTTAATTCTGATAAATGGGTTAATTCTTTACCTAAGCATAATAAAATCAAATACAAATCATGCATTCGTTCTAAACTCAAAAAGGTTTCGCTTTCTAATTTTTTAAGATTTTTTTCTTCCGATTGAAAATAACCATACAACGACTGAAAAGCCTTAACTCTTAAAAATCTTCTACTAATCATACTACCCTTTTTTAAATTTTATTAATCTAAAACTTATTTTAATGCACTCTTAATTCTTTCTTCAGCCATTTTATTTGCTATAGCATAAGTAGGAATATTATTTTCTTTTGATCCATTAATAATATTCAAAGTAGTATCATAAATTTGCCCTGCTTTTTCCATCGCCCATTCTGCACTTCTATCAGCAACTTCGGCAAAACAATTAATTACACCACCAGCATTTAACATATAATCTGGAGCGTAAATAATTCCTTTATCCATAACTGCTTTACCATGTATCACCTCATTTTGAAGTTGATTATTAGCCGCACCAGCAATAATAGAGCATTTTAATCTTTCTAATGTATCATTATTTACTGTTGCTCCTAAAGCACAAGGAGCATAAATATCCATATCAATATCATAAATTTCATCTAAGCCAACAATTTTAGCATTGTATTTATCAGAAACTTCTTTTAAAGATGGTTCATGAATATCTGTAACAAAAATTTCAGCACCTTCATCATTTAAATGCTTAATAAGGTATTGCCCAACATGCCCTGCACCTTGTACAGCAACTTTTTTACCTGCTAAAGAATCTGAACCAAATTGAGCTTTAGCACAAGCTTTCATTCCTACATAAACACCATAAGCAGTAACTGGTGATGGATCTCCACTTTTACCAGGCAACCCTGCTACATGATTCGTTTCTTTATTAACCCAAACCATATCTTGAGGAGAAATACCAACATCTTCTGCTGTAATGTATTTTCCACTTAACGATTCAACAAACTGCCCAAATCTTCTAAATAAAGCTTCATTTTTTTGTGTATAAGAATCTCCAATAATAACAGCTTTTCCTCCTCCTAAATCTAATCCAGAAATAGAGTTTTTATAAGTCATACCTCTTGATAATCTTAAAACATCAGTTAACGCATCTGCTTCACTTTTGTAATTCCACATTCTGGTACCACCTAAAGCTGGCCCTAAAGTAGTATTATGTACTGCTACTATAGCTTTTAAACCTGTTGCTCTATCTTGGCAAAAAAGCACCTGCTCATGGTTCATACTAACCATTTGAGCTAATGGACTTTTTTCATCTTTAGAAATTTCTCTAACTGCTATATCCGTCATTGTAATAGTTTTTTAAATTTTAATCTTTTATTCGCTTAAAAGATAATTATCTTTGGCTCCTAAATTTTAAATCTCCTCTTTTTAAAAGGGGATGCAAAGTTAAACTTTTTAGCCAATAGAATTAATAAATAGTTTATAAAATAACCTAACCATTTTTTGGCTAATCATTTTTATCATGAAATCACTAAAACACTTAAATAAATACCTTTTTAAATACAAATTTCGTTTGTTATTAGGGTTTTTATTTATTGTAATTTCTAACGTTTTTGGTGTTTTTCCTCCTCAAATAATTAAAGAAGCTTTTAATTTGGCAGATGCTCAATTAAATGGTTTAGCTTATGATAACAATTCTTTTTTAGCTCCATTTTTTGAAGGGTTGTCCTTTTTACAAATTATTCTTTTATTTGGTGCTATTGTTTTATTACTTGCTTTAATTAAAGGTTTGTTTGTTTTTTTTATGCGTCAAACCATCATTATTATGTCGCGTTTAATAGAGTATGATTTAAAAAATGAAATCTACCAACACTATCAAAAATTAGACGCTACCTTTTATAAGGAAAATAATACTGGCGATATTATGAACCGAATTAGCGATGATGTTACCAAGGTAAGAATGTACTTAGGCCCAAGTATAATGTACACCTTAAACCTAATTATACTTTTTGCTTTGGTAGTACCTATTATGTTTTCTATAAACGTAAGGTTATCATTATATGCCTTAATTCCATTACCAATTTTGTCGGTAATAATTTATATGGTTAGCAATAGAATTAACAAACAAAGCGAATTAGCCCAAGCTAAACTTTCTGACATAACTACATTATCGCAAGAAACTTACTCTGGTATTAGAATTATAAAGAGTTATGTTAAAGCATCTTTCTTTTCTTCAAAATTAAAGCAAGAGAACGAAGCCTACAAAAATCGTTCGATGGATTTAGTAAAAACCAATGCTTTTTTCTTTCCTATTATGATGTTGTTAATTGGTTTAAGTACCATTTTAACTATATATATTGGTGGGCAAGAATATATTGCAGGTAATTTAAAAGAAAAAGGAACTATTTTACAATTTGTAATTTATGTAAACATGTTAACTTGGCCTGTTACTGCTATTGGATGGGTAACATCTATTGTACAAAGGGCCGCAGCATCACAAAAAAGGATTAACGAATTTTTATCTACCGAACCAAAAGTTAAAAACACATCTAACCAAGAGCTTAATTTAAAAGGTGATATTGCTTTTAAAAATGTTTCTTTTACTTATCCCGAATCAGGAATTACCGCTTTACATAACATTTCTTTTAAAGTAGAACAGGGCAAAACATTAGCCATTGTTGGTAAAACAGGCGCTGGAAAATCATCTATCATCAATTTACTTTTAAGAAGTTATGATGTAAATAAAGGCGAAATATTAATTGACAATAAAAACTTAAAATCAATTAACTTAAACCAGTTAAAAGAGCATACAGGTGTTGTACCCCAAGATGTTTTTCTTTTTTCTGACACCATAGAAAATAACATAGCATTTGGTTATAAATCAAAATTACCAGATACTACCATTATTAAAGAGGCAGCTAAAAACGCAGCTATTTTAAAAAGTATAGAAGAACTTCCTAATGGACTAAAAACGGTAATTGGCGAACGAGGTGTTACTTTATCTGGCGGACAAAAACAACGCATATCTATTGCAAGAGCAATTATTAAAACTCCTAAAATTTTAATTTTTGATGATTGTCTTTCGGCTGTTGATACCGAAACAGAAGATATTATTCTTACCAATTTAAAAAAAATAATGAAAGATAGAACTTCAATAATTGTTAGCCATCGCATATCTTCTGTTAAAAATGCTGATACGATTATATTATTAGACGATGGAAAAATTATAGAACAAGGCACTCACAACAGCTTACTTAACAGTAAAGGAAGCTATTATGATATTTATCAAACACAACTATTAGAAACTGAAAAAAACAAATTAAAATAATTTATATCAATTGTTTGATAACTGATTATTAATATATAAATTTGCAGCCCTTTAAGGGGAAAAATAAATTAGGAAAAAATGGACGCGATTAAATTTGTAGAAAACGACTTATCACCAATTAGTGACTTACCATCTTTTAAATCTGGAGACACTATTACGGTATATTATAAAATTAAAGAAGGTAATAAAGAAAGAATCCAGCATTTTCAGGGTGTTGTGTTACAAAGAAGAAACCCAGGTGCAAACGAAACTTTTACAATTAGAAAAATGTCTGGTGGAATTGGAGTGGAAAGAATTTTCCCTTTAGCTTCTCCTTTTATTGAAAAAATTGAAGTAAACAAACACGGTGATGTTAGAAGAGCTAGAATTTTCTACTTAAGAGAAAGAACTGGTAAATCTGCAAGAATTAAAGAAAAAAAATACATCAAAAAATAATTACAACAATTAATGTTTTAATACCTAAAGCCTCGAATTATTTCGGGGCTTTTTTGTTACTTAAAAATTAAAAAAAACACCTGCAACCTTTATTTATAAAACTAAAACTAGCTTCATACTTTTGCCATAATGTTCATCTTAACATTCTTTTTTATCGATAAAAATCATTCCCTTGTCTAAGTTTATTACGGAATCGATTTAATTGAAAAAAGATGGGTAAATTTGTGTTCCTATCAAATTAATTTTTAAACTATAGCTATGAGGCAACTAAAAATTACCAAGTCTATTACCAACCGAGACAGTGCATCTTTAGATAAATACCTGCAAGAAATAGGTAGAGAAGATTTAATTACTGCCGAAGATGAAGTAGAGTTAGCCCAACGAATTAAAGAAGGCGACCAAGTAGCTCTAGAAAAATTAGTAAAAGCCAATTTACGTTTTGTTGTTTCTGTATCTAAACAATACCAAAACCAAGGGCTTACCCTCCCCGATTTAATTAACGAAGGGAATTTAGGACTAATTAAAGCGGCACAACGTTTTGATGAAACAAGAGGTTTTAAATTTATCTCTTATGCCGTTTGGTGGATTCGTCAATCTATTTTACAAGCAATTGCCGAACAAGCAAGAATTGTTAGACTACCGCTTAATCAAGTAGGATCTTTGAGTAGAATTAACAAAACATTTTCTAAATTAGAGCAAGAATTTGAAAGAGAACCATCTCCTGAAGAAATTGCAGAATCTTTAGAAATTGAAAAAGATAAAGTTACTGAAGCACAAAAAATATCTGGAAGGCACGTATCAATGGATGCTCCATTTAAAGATGGAGAAGACGGAACTTTGTTAGATGTTTTATCTAACGGTAATTCTCCTATTGCAGATTTAAGTTTAATGAACGAATCTTTGCAAAAAGAAATTAAACGTTCGTTATCTACCCTAACCGATAGAGAGCAAGACGTAATTATTTTGTTTTTTGGGATTGGAATACCTCACCCACTTTCTTTAGAAGAAATTGGTGAAAAATTTGGCTTAACAAGAGAAAGAGTTCGTCAAATTAAAGAGAAAGGAATTAGAAGATTAAGACATATATCAAGAAGTAAATTATTAAAAACATATTTAGGATAAAAAATCAATAAAATGTTAAACAACAAAGTAGCATACGAAAACAAATTAAACGATTACGTTAACAATGAAAAAGCAGCGGTTAGCTTAATTAGCTCTATCGGCCATTTAATGTATGAAAAATCAATAGAGTTAGTTTTATTTAGAAACCCTTTGGTAGATAAAAGTATTTCTGAAATTTTAAAACTACATAACAAAGCTAAATCGATTACTTACAACCCTGTTAACATATATGATACTGCAGCTTTAGCTGAAGAAATTATTAAATTAAACGTTGCCCCTTCTAAATTAGATATTGGAAAATTAGCTAGCGAATGGAGTTTAGAAAAAGACAACTTTAGCTCTAAAGCAGATTTTTTAAATAGCAAACTAAGTGCTTTTGATAATTCTGAAGATCATAACCTTACACCAAAAGATGTTGTACTTTATGGTTTTGGAAGAATTGGTAGATTAGCTGCCAGAGAATTAATAAAACAAGCAGGAAAAGGACAACAATTAAGGTTAAGAGCCATTGTTACACGAAGCGTTAGTGATGATATATTAATTAAGCGTGCAGCTTTATTAATGAACGATTCTGTACACGGAGAGTTTAATGGAAATGTTGATGTTGACCTTGAAAACAAAGCCTTAGTTATTAATGGGCAAATTGTAAAATTTATTGAAGCTAAAAACCCTGAAGATGCTGATTATACTTCTTATGGAATTAACGATGCTTTAATTATTGATAATACAGGTGTATTTTCTGATAAAGAAGCTTTAGGAAGACACATGAAAGCTAAAGGAGTTAGCAAGGTATTATTAACTGCTCCTGGTAAAGAAATACCAAATATTGTTTATGGTATTAATGAAGGAGAATTAGATTTAGAAAACGATCATATTTTTTCTGCTGCATCTTGTACAACAAACGCTATTGCACCTATTTTACATACTGTAGAAAATACTTTAGGAGTTATAAAAGGACATATTGAAACAGTACACGCTTACACCAACGATCAAAACTTACTTGATAACATGCACAAAAAACCTCGTAGAGGGCGTTCGGCTGCAATTAACATGGTAATTACATCTACTGGTGCTGGTAATGCTGTAACAAAAGTAGTTCCTAGTTTAAAAGATAAATTAACGGCTAATGCAGTAAGAGTTCCTACCCCAAATGGATCTTTAGCTATTTTAAACTTAAATGTTGATAAAGAAACTTCGGTTGAGGCTATTAACGAAATTATTAGAAATGCTGCTTTACAAGGAAGTTTAGTGAACCAAATTAAATACGAAAATGATCCTGAATTAGTATCTAACGATATTATTGGTAACATTTGTTGTTCTGTATTTGATAGCAATGCAACTATCGTTTCTAGCGACAAAAAGAACATTGTACTTTATGTTTGGTATGATAACGAGTTTGGATACACTAAACAAGTAATTAGACTAGCAAAATACATTGCAAAAGTTAGAAGATTAATTTATTACTAGGATAAAACACACTTACTCGTCATTGCGAGAAACAAAGCAATCTAATTTTATAAGGTTGACTCGTTTTTTGCAATGACGTTTTTTTTAGAAAAACTTTTAAGAATGGCAGAAAAAAAATTAGGAAATCGTTTAAAAAATATCATTACTGATCTATCATCTACAGATGAGAAAAAAGTTTTTACTGCCTTAAAACAAGTTAGAAAGCACGGAAAAAGAGAAGCTATTATTCCTTTAGTTGATTTACTTTGCTCAACAACTAACGAAGAAGTGAAAAATGAAATTGCCGCAATTTTGTTTGATTTAAAAGATCAAACAGTTGTTGAAGACCTTATTTTAGCTTTAGATGACGAAAAATATGCTGCTGAAAAAGCAACCTTAGTTGCTGTTTTCTGGCAATCATCTTTAGATTCTAGCGAGCACATAACAACTATTGTAAACCAAGCAATTAAAGGCGATTATTTAGTAGCAATAGAAGTTTTAAGTGTTATTGACAATTATGAAGCTACATTTCAAGAAACTGAAATTGAAGATTTAAAATTTGATTTGGATGAAGCCATTCAAACTGAAGAAACTGAAAAAAGAAACCTTTTAATTACTATCCGATCAGCCATTGATGCCTTAAATTTAGAGTTTTAAGCAAGTAAAGTTAACTTGGCTAAATAATCATCACTCTCTCCTTCTAAAACAAGTTCGGTTATAAAACCTAAAGCCGTAGCTTTTGTTTGTAGCGTTTTAAAATCAATAAATAACCAATCAAATTTATCAGTAATTAACGCTTTGTATTGCATTTGGTAAGTAACTTCTCCATAATAAGAGGAGTTTAAATCCATCCACATAGATCCATCTTCTTCTTGAAACATGTAAGCAATATCAGAAGAGTCTAAAAGAATTTGGCCTCCTTTATTTAAGAGTGATTTTGCTTTTAGTAAGAATTTATCCAAGCCATCAATAGTTCCGGCAATACCTACTCCATTCATTAAAAAAAGTAAGGTATCATATCTTTCTTTAACATTAAAAAAATTAATATGCTGAGCTTTTAAACCTCTTTGTTGCATCACTTCTACAGCACCTTTAGAAATATCTATAGCATAAACATCAATTTCTTTTTTTTGAAGAATAATTGAATGGCAACCACTTGCTGCACCAACATCTAAAACAGTTCCTTTACAAAGTGCTAATGCTTTCTTTTCTATTTTAGGAAGTGCCTTTGCTGTACGAAATAAGTATGGCACAGGAATCACATCATCTTCAGAAATTGAAGAAATTACCGTAATATTTTCGGCAGTTTTGTTGTTAAAATAATCCAATAAAGCTCTACCTATTACATCTTTATCCATCATAATAAATTACGTGCTTTAATTTCTAAATATTTATTAATTGAGTTAACCGTTAAATTTTCTGGCTCAGCTAAAATAGAATGTATGCCATATTTTTTTAATTCTTTAACAATTAAACGCTTTTCAAAAGCAAATTTTTCAGCAACAGTTTGCTTATAAACATCTACAGTATTTTCTACTTCTTTATTTATTAGTTTAATTAACTCTGCGTTTTCAAAAAATACAACTACTAATAAATGACTTTTGGCTATGCTTCTTAAATATTTCATTTGCCTGTTAAGGCTATCCATCGTTTCAAAATTAGTGTATAATAAAATTAAACTTCGCTGGTTAATTTTATACTTAATTGCAAGGTTTAGTGCTTCAAAATTAGAATCTGCAAATCCTGTTTTCTGATTGTACAAAAGCTCCATTATTTTATGCATTTGCGTGCCTCTCCTATCAGCAGCAAGCATCGTTTTTATTTTATTATTAAAAGTTAGTAGCCCTGCTTTATCGTGTTTTTGTATGGCAATATTAGAAATTACTAACGATGTATTAATGGCATAATCAAGCAGCGTTAGCCCATTAAATGGCATTTTCATTGCCCTGCCCATATCAATAATGCTATATACATTTTGCGATCGTTCATCTTGATATTGATTAACCATTAACCTACTTTTACGAGCGGTTGCCTTCCAATTGATGGTTTTAAAATCATCTCCAAAAACGTACTCTTTAATTTGTTCAAACTCGGTATTTTGTCCAATTTTTCTAATCTTTTTTACCCCAACTTCTGTTAACCTATTAGAAATTGCCATCAATTCATATTTACGCATTTGCATAAAAGAAGGGTAAACAGGAACGGTAGTATTTTGCGAAAATTGATACCTTTTGGCTACAAATCCAATTAATCCTGTTGCATAAACGTTAACCGAACCAAAAGAGTACTCGCCTCTTTCTACAGGATGTAAATAATATTTTAATAATTTTTTTTGTCCTTTCTCTAATTTCAAATTAAACACTGTATCTCTTGCCTGAAATTGAAACGGAATTTCATCAATAATTTTAAGCTTAATAGCAAACTGATAAGCGTTTTCTACAACAATTTGTATCTCATTTTTATCTCCATTAGATAGTTTATCCATACTATCTCTGCGAGCAAAAATGCCTTTTTTATTGCGATATAAAGACAAAACATCAACAACAAACAATACAATAACCAATAGCAACAACAAGCGTGTTATTAAAAATATTACAGGAAAAAAAAATCCAACAACAAACAATACTACCAATGCACCTAGTACATTAAATAAAGATTGGTTGATGTATAATGATTTAAAAAATTTCATGTTCTAAACTCCTATCTTGGCACTTCTATTTTCTCTATTAATTGTGCAACAACTTGGTTGGCTGTAATTCCTTCCATTTCTTTTTCTGGAGTTAAAACTATACGGTGTTTTAATACATGGGGTGCAACAAATTTAATATCATCTGGCGTAATAAAATCCTTACCATTAATTGCCGCATTTGCTTTTGCAGCGCTTAAAATTGCTAACGATGCTCTTGGCGAAGCACCTAAGAATAGCGAGCTGTTGTTTCGTGTTGCAACAACTATTTGAGTGATATAACTTATTAAAGCCTCTTCTACATGTATTGCTGCCACATTATTTCTGTAAGTTATAATTTGAGTTGCAGTAATTACGCTTTTTACTTCATCTAAATTTATTTTATCTTTTTGATGATGAAAATCACTTAGCAGCTTTGTTTCGTCTTCTAAACTAGGATAATCTACTTCTATTTTAAATAAAAACCGATCTAACTGAGCTTCTGGCAAACGATACGTACCTTCTTGCTCTACAGGGTTTTGAGTTGCCAAAACCACATAAGGAGCTGTCATTTTATGGGTTAACCCATCGGCAGTAATTTGCCGCTCTTCCATTACTTCAAATAATGCCGATTGTGTTTTTGCTGGTGCTCTATTTATTTCATCAATCAATACTATGTTAGAAAATAAAGGCCCTTTTCTAAATTCAAAATCTGTTGTTTTTTGATTAAATATTGAAGTCCCAATAATATCCGATGGCATTAAATCTGGCGTAAATTGAATTCTTGAAAAATCTACTGCAATAGTTTTTGCTAATAATTTTGCCGTTAATGTTTTTGCTACTCCTGGCACTCCTTCTATTAGCACATGTCCATCTGCCAACAATGCAATTAACAATAAATTAATCATGTTTTCTTGACCAATAATTATTTTTTGAATCTCTAAACGCACATCTTCTATAGATTTTTGCATTTCGCTTAAATCTACTCTTGAGGTAAATTTTTGGCTAGTATTTTCCTTGTCTTCAGATAGAGATGACTCTTCTTTAGGGTTTTCATTTTTATCCATAATGTTATCTTATTCGTTTTTGATGAAAGCTTGTAATTAACTTATTTAATGTTATTAACTCTTCTTCTGTTGTCCCTTTTTTAAGCTGGTTAATATGATTTATTAGTTGATTAACTGTTGGTTTTGGAACACCCGATTTTTTAACTAAACGCCAAACAAAATCAGCATCCAAATTATCTGTTTTTAGTAAATAATTGCTTCGTAAAAAATCTAAAAAATAGCTAATCTTTTTTTCGGCTAAATTGTAATGATCTTTATTTTGATAATAAAGTGTTCCGATAACATTTACAAAATCAACAGTAACATTTTTATGCGATTCAATTACTGGTATTATTCGTTGCTTTCTTTTTATGTTGAATATAACATATATTAGTAATCCAAAAATTAAAACCAAATAAGCCATTTTTAATGCTGGTTCGCCTAAAATAAATCGAATTGGAGAGCTTACCATTCTTCTTCCTACCTTATAATACTCATCCCAAATAATTGTTTGATTGGGTAAATAACTTAATGCTCTAAATGCATAATCATAATTTAAAGAATCGGTTAAATAGTAATTTGTAAATGCTTTGGGTAAAGTATTGATATAAATATTTCCTTTACCATATTTTACTTTAATAAAATTAATATTATCGTTTTTATCTTTTCCTAAAACAGTGGTTCGGGTAGTATCTATTGATGTAAAATAACAATTAGGAAACTTATTACTATAAACATAATTGACTTTATTTTTTATACGGTTATTCGTAAAATTAATTCCTATTGTTGTATCTTTTTCCAAATAGCCCAAATAAAAAGCTGTTTTAAGGTTTAAAGTATCCGAAAAACTTCCTTCAAAATGGTTTGCTGCAATAAACAAGTTATTTCCGTTTGATACATAATTTATAAGTTTTTCTGAATCTAGATGATCTGTTTTAAAGGTTTTATTTATGATAATGTAATTGGTGTTTTTTTGATTCTTTAACTGATTATAAGCGGGCAACTTTGCTTCACTAATGGTTTGATTTGGAAATAAATCTGGCATTAAATCTTTTAAAATAAAACATCCATAAGGCACTTTATCTTGTTCCGAATAGCTTTCCATCCAATTAATTGGTTTAGGCACGTTGTATTGCACAAAAACAACTAGCATAAACCCTAAAGCCAGCATTACATAATATTTTTTATTTGCATTTTTAAGCATTAGGGCATTAACTTTTTGCTTAGCGTTTTAAACGCTATAATTGTTTCGTTAAATGAATTTTTGTTGAGCTCAAACTCTCCATACCAAATGTATTCAAACAACTCGCTAGTTTTCTGAAATTCATTTTTTAGCTCGCTATTGCTCAGTTCTTTGAGGTAATCTAAATTTGTTTTATCTACTTTCCAACTTATTAAATCTTTATCGGTAAGTTGTTTTAATATTTTAAGATAAGCTAAACGAATGGCTTCTTTATAGTTTTTTTGTGCAATCGCTTTTTCTATTTGTGCATCAAAATTTATGGTATGTATATTTTCATCTTCTGTAATAAAATGTACTTTATTGCTAGCACTTTTTGATTGAAACAACCCGCTAAAACTTGTTTTAAAAACCCTTAAAACAACAAACAAAATAACAACGGCTAACAAAACCCATTTTAAATAATCCCAAGCAAAAGAAATACCTGATTGCTCAAACATTTTAGAAAACCAATCCCAAAAAATACGTTTAAAAGCTTCCCACCAATCTTCTGCAGGTGGCGGAACTCTATCATATAAAAAATGATTATCTGCTTGGTATTTTTCAATTTTTGATTGTTCTATTTGTTTTAAAACAACCTCAGAAGTATCCATAGGAATATTATTTCCTAACATCATATTAGAAAAAAATAATCCTATTATTAAAATAATTTTAGATAGTAATATCTTCATCTTTACTATTATCTGCTCCAATATTATTTATTTGAGATAATAAACCAACCCCTTGTTTTTGTTCGTTTAAACTATAATAATGAAAACTCATAATAATATAAAGCAATGCATTTACTAAAGAAGCTCCAAATACGCCTATTGTTGTAAAAACAATTAGCAAAATAGAATAATCACTTGCCCCATCTTGTATTGTATTAAAGGTTACCAAACCTGTTACAATAGATTGAGGAATAACGAAAATAAATCCTATAATACCAACAATTAAATAAGCTATAAATACATTTACCCAAGTGGTCCAAAAATTATCTTTTAATAAAAACCGTGTTTTAGACAATGCTTTCCAAAAACCAATTTTTTCTTTAATAACAATTAAGTAAACCGCAACAAAAACAAATGCTAGCGGAAAGCCAATAATTATAATGCCAATAAACATTAACAAACCTATTATTACACCCCCAGCAGTACCCAATAAAGAGAAAACACCTACAATTATTCCTGCGGCAATAACCAAAGTAATTCCTAACAACATTAACCCAAAAAAAGCTCCAATAATTTTACTTAAATCTTTTATAAAAGCTTGCCACACATCATTAACCTCAAAGCCTCCTAGCCCTTTCTCTTCATACAAAACAATGTATTCAAAAGTTACTCCTATTAGTACTAAGCCGCTAATAATACTTGCTATTATTGTAAAGAAATACACGGGGCCAATCATTGATAAAGGAGATGCACCGCCAGAAATTAACGCTTGCACATCAAAAGCATTTTGAGTAAAAACTCCATTTAGTACTGCCGATACAAGTAAAAACGGCCCTACTAAAAATATTAAGGTTTTAAATAAAGGTTTAAAATTTTGCTTTAAAAATTTAAACGACACACTAAAAGTATCACTAAAATCGCGTTCTTCATTAAATTCTATTTTTTCAAACTTGTTTTCCATTTTCTATTTTTTTGTGTAACCGAATTGGATAAATAATAAAATACCAAATAATAAATGCTAATGATGTTCCTATAATTAACAAACTTAATCCAATAGGCATTTCTGTATGGCGTGTTACAAAGCCTTCTAAAAAACCTGCAACAATAAATATAGGAACTAATCCTATTACTATTTTTAACCCTTTTTTTGCTCCCTTAATAAAAGATACTCCTCTTGAGTAAGTTCCTGGAAATAATATGCTATTGCCCATTACTAAGCCTGCACCTCCTGCTATTATAATTACAGCTATTTCTAAGGTTCCGTGTATCCAAATAGTTAATAACGATTGCAATAACACTCCTTTAGTAAAAAAGAAATACTGAAATGACCCTAACATTATTCCATTATTTAACAACACATACCCTGTTCCTACAGAAAAGAAAATACCCAATACAAAAGCAATAAATGCAACACGAATATTATTTACTGTAATGGCTAAAAACATATCTAACTGATTCATTGATTTATAAACCGCCATAGGGTCGTTATTTTCAATGTTTTCTATAGTCATATTAACATAGGCATCTCCTAAAATTAAACGTACAAATGTATCATCAAAGGCTGCTGAAATCCAACCTATTAAACCTGATATTGTAAAAATAAGCAGTGCATAAAAAAGTTGTTTATGGCAACTTTTTACAACAAGTGGTAATTCTTTTTTCCAAAAAGAAATAACACGACTACTGCTCTCTTTTTTATTTTTATAAATGAGTTGATGCACTTGAGCTGTTAGCCCATTTAGGTATTGTGTTGTTTTTGTTTTAGGAAAATGTGTTTTTGAGTAAGATAAATCGTTTGTTAATTGAATAAACAAATTAGCTGTTTCATCTGGGTTACTTTTCTTTTTTGAGTTAAAAACATCCTCAAAACGCTGCCATTTTTTGGCATTTATTTTTAAAAAAGTTATTTCCCTCATACTTCTGTAAATATATTCATTTAGTTTAATATTTTTATAAAAATGGAGAGCGTAGGAATAAATACAGCACAAAATGTTGCAATAGATTATAAACTAGCCAGTGTTGGTGATAGAATAGTTGCTACACTGCTTGATTACATTGCTTTTTTTGCCTATTTTTTAATGATAATGTTTATTGCCAATGCTAATAATTGGTTAACCGATAGTGCAGCTTTTTGGACCATTATTTCGTTGCCAGTTCTTTTTTATGATTTGTTATGTGAGTTGTTAATGAACGGACAATCTTTTGGTAAACAGATTTTAAAAATAAAAGTTATTAAGCTAGATGGATCTAGGCCTGGATTAGGCAGCTACTTATTACGCTGGTTATTTAGAATTATTGACACCATTGGTTTTTCGGGTGTTGTTGCACTAATTACAATATTAATTAATGGTAAAGGACAACGGGTTGGAGATATTGCAGCCAACACTGTAGTTATAAAATTAGGTAAGAAACTATCTTTAAACGATACCATTTTAAATAAAGTAAACAATAATTACCAGCTGGTGTTTAAAGAGGTTGAGCACTTAACTGATAAAGACATCCACACTATAAAAACAGCATTAAACTATGGTTTAAAACATAACAAATGGGAACTTATTGATAAAACTGCCGAAAAAGTTATTGAAACGTTAAATGTTAAAACCGATTTAAAGCCCATCCCTTTTTTAAACACCATTGTTAAAGATTACTCTCATTTTCAATTTATGGAGTAAAGTAAGTGCTAAAAATTATAGATGTATTTTTTCTCCTTGCTCATCAATAAAATGATATTCTAACAAAGCATAAGATGTTGTAGGAAAAACACTAATATTTCTATTGTATTTTTTCTGCCAATCTTTTCTTAAAGATTTAGAATTAAAAATTGAACCACCAGTTTTTTTATTGATAAAAGCCTCAACATAAGGGTGCGTATTTATTCTAATATTTTTGCCTTTAAATTGCTGAGATAAATACCTTAAATTATTTTCTATTTGATCTACCAATAAAATGGTTGAATGCACCTCTCCATCACCATTACATGACGGACATTTTTCAGCAGTTTTTATTTCCATTTCTGGACGAACACGCTGACGAGTAATTTGTATCAACCCAAATTTACTTGGAGGTAAAACATTATGTTTAGCTCTATCCTCTTTCATAAACTCTTTCATTTTTTCAAATAAAAGTTTACGATTAGCAGCTTCTTTTAAATCTATAAAATCAACAACAACAATACCACCCATATCACGTAATCTTAATTGACGTGCTACTTCTTCTGCGGCCTCTAAATTTACTTCTAAAGCGTTTTCTTCTTGTGTTTTATCTTTCTTTTTACCTCTTTGCCCACTATTTACATCAACAACATGCAAGGCTTCGGTATGCTCAATAATTAAGTAAACACCAGTTTTAAGGGTTACATTTTTACCAAAAGAAGTTTTAATTTGTTTTTCAATTCCAAAATTTTCAAAGATGGAAACGTTTCCTTTATAATGTTTTACAATCTTTTCTTTATCTGGAGCAATTTCTTGTAAATACGTTTTTAGCTCATCAAAAAGAACATCATCATTAACGTATATATGGCTAAAATCTTTGTTTAAAACATCTCTTAATAAAGAAGATGTTCTATTAATTTCTCCGAGAACTTTTTTAGGTGCATGAGCATTTTTCAACTCATCATAACATTGCTTCCAACGATCAGTTAAACTGGTCATATCCGCATGTAAATCGGCTACTTTTTTATCTTTAGCAACAGTTCTAATAATAACACCAAAACCTTTTGGTTTAATGCTTTCTATCAAACGTTTTAACCTATCTTTTTCAGCAGAATTTTTAATCTTTTGAGAAACCGAAATCTTATCAGAAAAAGGCACTAAAACTAAATATCTTCCTGCTAAAGAAATTTCAGAACTTAAACGTGGTCCTTTAGTGGAAATAGGCTCTTTAGCAATTTGTACAAGAATGTTTTGATTGGATTTTAGAGTTGTCTCAATCTTACCTGTTTTTTCAATTTCAGGTTCTAATTTAAAATCTAAATCTGGTCTATTAAACTTACCGCCAGTTACACCTCTAGTGTATTTGGCAAACGATTTAAACTTAGGGCCTAAATCTAGGTAATGTAAAAACGCATCTTTTTCGTAACCTACGTTAACGAAAGTTGCATTAAGCCCTGGCATAATTTTTTTAATTTTACCAAGGTAAATATCTCCTACAGAGAAATTATTATTGCTTTTTTCTTTATGTAACTCTACAAGTTTTGAATCTTGTAGAATGGCAATAGTAACCCCGCCTGATGAAGAATCTATAACAAGTTCTACACTCATTTTTAAGATTTTTATACCAAAACGAAAAATCTGCTATCAGTAATTGATAGGAAACAAGCACCAAGAATAATTAACTACAATAAGAGTTTAATAAAATTCTTTTGGGTACTCAATCTAATTAACCCTTTTAAGGTTTTATTTAGAATAGATATTTTAAATAGAAAATAAAAAACATTAGCCCCTATTAAAAAATAGGAGCTAATACTTAGTTGAAAAAAATTATTTTTTCTTCTTGTGTCTGTTCTTTCTTAATCTTTTTTTACGCTTGTGCGTAGCCATTTTAGATCTTTTCTTTTTCTTACCGCTTGGCATATCTTTTTGATTTATGTTTTAATAATATTTTTAATTCTTTTCTTCTTATTTTACGTGCTTCTTAACCTTTTCTACAAAAGATTTAGAAGGCTTAAAAGAAGGTATATTGTGCTCTGGAATAATAATAGTAGTATTCTTAGAGATATTTCTTCCTGTTTTTTGTGCTCTTTTCTTAACCACAAAACTACCAAAACCTCTTAAATAAACGTTTTGTCCTTCTTCTAAAGATTTTCTTACAGTTTTCATAAATTCTTCTACTGTAGTTTGTACTGCTAACTTCTCAATACCTGTTTTTCCTGAAATCTTATTAACTATATCCGCCTTTGTCATCCTAAAATACCTTTTTAACTATTTAAAATTCAATTATTTATCTTTTAAGGTCGGCAAATATACTAGTTTTAATCAATAGTATCTCAAACATTTTATAATTTTAGACAAAAAATATTATATCAACGATAAGCGTAGCATTTATGGGGTTTTCAGATAAAATTATAGTGTGGTATGAGCAAAATAAACGTGATTTACCATGGCGAAAAACAAAAAATCCATACAAAATATGGCTTTCAGAAATCATTTTACAGCAAACAAGAGTAGATCAAGGCTTAAATTATTACCTAAAATTCATAAAAAAATACCCAACAGTAAATTCTTTGGCTAAAGCATCTGAAGAAGATGTTTTAAAGCTTTGGCAAGGATTAGGATATTATTCTCGTGCAAGAAATTTACACTTTACTGCAAAATATATTTCTGAAACCTTAAAAGGAAAATTTCCTACTGCACATAAAGATATTTTAGCTTTAAAAGGAATTGGAGAATATACTGCTGCTGCAATTGCATCTTTCTCTTACAAAGGAGTATATCCTGTTATTGATGGTAACGTTTATCGCGTATTATCTCGTATCTTCGGAATTGAAACACCTATTGATTCTAACGAAGGCAAAAAGGCTTTTAAAAAATTAGCTACAGAACTAATAAACACAAAACATCCTGATACATACAACCAAGCCATAATGGAGTTTGGAGCGTTACAATGTACGCCAAAAAAACCAAATTGTGAAGATTGCCCTTTTCGTTTAGAGTGTTTTGCGTTTAAACACGAACAAATTGCTGAATTACCCAAGAAAGAGAAAAAAATTAAACAGCGTAATCGTTTTTTTAACTACTTGGTAATAATTGAAAATGAAAACATCTTTATCAATAAAAGATCTGCTAAAGACATTTGGATTGGGCTTTATGATTTTCCGTTAATAGAAACTAAAAAAAGGGTTGATTCTTTTAAAACAATTAACAAT
The DNA here is from genome assembly GCA_049608005.1 of Vicingaceae bacterium. Taxonomy (GTDB): domain Bacteria; phylum Bacteroidota; class Bacteroidia; order Flavobacteriales_E; family Vicingaceae. Next base: position 16,856 of record JBMYXB010000009.1, on the reverse strand, counting down.
TGCTTTAAAGATACTTCATTTATACTCCAAAAAAAATCGGTAGAACAGAAACACATTTTAAGTCACCAAAAAATTTACGCAACGTTTTGGCAGGCTACAGCCGATAATTTAGAAAAATTACAAGCAGATTATGCTAAAATTCCAATTCAAGAAATTAACAACTACCCTGTTCCTAAATTGATCGATAATTATTTAAAAACAATTCTATAAAATCATATATTTGATAAATCATTAAATGAGTTAACCCGTTTAATTGAATGTTATAATGATTGTATGGTATAATAGCTTTTTTGCTTTACCTTATTTTCTCGTTACAACACTCAATCAACAACATATTTACAACAAAAGATGGCAGGAATAAATAAAGTAATTTTAGTAGGACATTTAGGCAAAGATCCAGAAGTTAGATACTTAGAAGGAGGAACTGCTTTAGCTAATTTTTCTATTGCAACATCAGAAACATTTAAAGATAGAACCACTGGAGAGCGAAAAACAAATACCGAATGGCACAATGTTGTTGTTTGGCGAGCTTTAGCTGAAATTGCTGAAAAATATTTAAAAAAAGGTTCTCAAATTTATTTAGAAGGTAAATTAAGAACCAGACAATGGCAAGATAAAGATGGTAATAACCGTTACACCACAGAAGTTGTTGCAGATAACATCCAAATGTTAGGTAAAAAAGAAGACAATCCTGCAAACGCAAAAAGCAGTACACCTCCGCCAGCTAGCAATGTCAAAGAAAATACAGCAACACCTCCCAGTAAAAATGAGGTAGATGATTTGCCTTTTTAATAAATTTTAATTTTTAGAATTGGATCCCGAACCCTATCTTACATTAATATTACTTACTGGTATTTTAAAACCATTTTCTATCAGTGTATTATTTTCGTTTATTATTTTATTAGTACTGCTTATTTTTTCTGCCTTAATTTCAGGGTCTGAAGTAGCCTACTTTTCTCTAAACCCTAGCGAAAAAGAAACCTTAAATTCTTCTGATAAAAAAATACATCAAAAAATAAATGTTTTACTTGCTGCCCCTAAAAAATTATTAGCAACAATACTTATCTCTAATAATTTTATCAATGTAGCCATCATAATATTATCTACCTACACCATAGAAAATACTTTTGATTTTACTACAATACCAGATTGGCTAAACTTTACAATACAAGTTGCAGGCATTACTTTTGTAATTTTATTATTTGGAGAAGTAATTCCTAAAATTTACGCCACTAAACATGCCTTAAAACTGGCAGAACTAATGGCAAATCCACTTGCTATAATTAAAAAAATATTTAAACCCATAAGTACCTTACTCATTTATTCTACAGGTATTATTGATAAAAAAGTTAAGAAAAAAGGACTAGATGTAACTGTAGAAGAATTATCTGACGCACTTGATTTAACTGAAGATATTCCTGAAAATGATGATGAACACAGAATTTTAAAAGGCATTGTTAAATTTGGAGAAACCAGTGTTAAACAGGTAATGAAATCTAGAATTGATGTTGTTGCAATAGAAATTAACACTATTTACAGTGAGGTTGTTGCTACGTTTTTAGAATGCGGACACTCCAGAATACCAATTTACGAAGAATCTTTTGATAAAATTGCAGGCGTACTTTACATCAAAGATCTACTCCCTCATATTGGAGAAACAGAAAAATTTGATTGGAGTAAACTAATGCGTACTCCGTTTTTTATTCCTGAAAACAAAAAATTAGATGATTTATTAAGAAATTTTCAAGAAAAAAAAATTCATTTAGCAATAGTTGTTGATGAGTATGGAGGTACATCTGGTATTATTAGTTTAGAAGATGTGCTAGAAGAAATTGTTGGAGATATTAGTGATGAGTTTGATGAGGATGAAATTGCATATTCTAAAATTGATGACAACTCTTATGTTTTTGAAGGAAAAACAGGTTTAAAAGATATTTTTAAGGTTTTAGATGTTGATGACGAAACCATTTTTGATGATGCTAAAAAAGAAGCAGACACTTTAGCAGGCTTAGTTATGGAAATTGTTGGAAGAATACCTGTAAAGAACGAAAAAATAAATTACAAAAATTTTACTTTTATTATTGAAGCGGCAGATAAAAGAAGAATTAAAAGAATAAAATTGATTATAACACCTCATGAAGAAGCTTAAAACAATTGCGTTTTTATTCATATCTGCCCTACTTTTTAGTTGTGGCGATGATGCTTACACGCCAAAACCAAAAGGGTATTTCAGAGTTGATTTACCTAAAAAAGAGTACAAAAAAATTACAAAAGATTGTCCTTTTACTTTTGAAACACCAACTTACACACAATTAAAAGCAGATGCCAACCGACCAAATAAACCTTGTTGGTTTGATGTTGATTTTACTAATTTAAATGCCAGAATTTATTTAAGCTATAAACCTATAGAAAATAATTTTGCACAATACTTAGAAGATTCGAGATCTTTAGCTTTTAAACATACCGTTAAGGCTTTTGATATTGAGCAGCAACCAATAAGTTTTCCTGATAAAAATGTTTACGGCTTAATTTATAGTATTGAAGGTAACGCTGCTTCGGCTTATCAATTTCATTTAACCGATAGCACCAATCATTTTATTAGAGGTTCGTTATATTTTAACAACATCCCTAATCAAGATTCTATACAACCCGTTTTAAATTTTATAAAAGAAGATATTAACCACATTTTTGAAACTTTTGAGTGGAATTAAAACTATGGATTGAAAATCCATAGTTTTAATTCGCAGACTGAAAGTCTGCTTCGTGAAATACCTAGTGAAACACAGAAATAATGCACAATTGATTCGTGTATTCGTGGCTAAAACATTTATAGAAACTAAAGTAACTAGATAATAAATCTCTTACTATTAACTATTCAGCAACACTAAGAACTACAAGACAACATTGAACACCCTACTTTAGTCCTTGCCCAATCTGGTCGTTTTACAAACCATTTCTCAAAATCAGGTTGCTCACTATAAGGTTCTTTCAAAACATTAAACAATTCATCCACAACAGAGTAGTCTCCTTTATCAGCAGCATCAATTGCAATTTGCGACATGTAATTTCGTAACACATATTTAGGATTGACTTTATCCATTTTTTGTTTGCGTTCCAAATCCGTTAAGGTTTCTTTTTGCAATCTTTTTAAGTAACGTTTAAACCAATCTTTCCAGAAAAACAACACTTCTCCTTTTACTTCTTTTGGTAAATAAAAAGCATCAAAAACAGCAGTTAAAAATGAAACATCATCTTTTTCTGAAACAATTAAATCTTTAGATATATTGCTCAAATTCCGAAAGAAAATAGTCATGTCCGTTTCTGTTTTTCTTAAAACGGTTTCTAAATCTTCAATTAGTTTTAAATCATTTTCATCATTTAAATCCAATCCAATTTTAGCCTTCATCATACCCAAATACTTAGCAGCATAAAGCTTTTTATAATCACTTAAAATTCCCTCTAAAGGTGCTGCCTCTTCAATTAATGGGTAAAGTGCATTGGCCAGCTTTAATAAATTCCACAAAGCAATATTTCCCTGCTCTCCAAATTGATATCTTTTATGCTCAGCATCGGTAGTATTTGGAGTCCAACGTTTATTGTAATCTTCTAACCAACCATAAGGACCGTAATCTATTGTTAAACCCAAAATAGACATGTTATCGGTATTCATAACTCCATGTACAAAACCTACACGTTGCCAATGGATAATCATATCCAAGGTTTTTAAACTAATTGCTTTAAAAAATTGAATATAGCCTGCTTTGTTGGTTTCGCAATTGGGATAAAAATGTTTTAAAGTATAATCAACCAATGTTTTAAGCGTTTTATGATCTTTTCTTGCTGAAAGTATCTCATAACTCCCAAACCTTAAAAAAGATGGGGAAACTCTGCAAACAATAGCTCCTTTCTCATAAGCAGGATTACCATTGTATAAAATATCTCTCATTACCTTATTACCAGATAAAGAAAGTGATAAAGCACGAGTTGTAGGAACACCCAGGTGACACATCGCTTCACTACATAAATATTCTCTTACAGATGATCTTAAAACAGCTAATCCATCTGCAGTTCTTGAGTATGGTGTTGCTCCTGCTCCTTTTAATTGTAAAGTCCAATTTTTATCGTTGTGTTTTATTTCTGCTAAATTAATAGCTCTACCATCTCCTAATTGCCCTGCCCAATGCCCAAATTGGTGACCACCATAACAGATGGCATAAGGTGTTGTATTTTCAATGAGTTCATTTCCTGTAAATACGTTTAAAAATGCTTCAGATTTTGCTTCTTCCTCAGATATTCCTAAAATTTCACAAACATCAGGCGAAAAATGAACCAGCGCTGGAGCTTCAGTTTTTGTGGGTTTTACAAAAGAATAACAAGCTTCATTGACTTGCCTGCGTGTGTTTTCCTTTATTGGGTCTGCTGGCAGTTCTGATAAAAAAGTATCGTTGATTTGAAATTTCATAGAAAAGAAATGTTATTTACTTCAAAATTAGCCAATTTGTACGTGATGCATTACTTTTACAAAATGGGATTAACAAACAATGATATATTTAAAAAATTAAGGGTTGCACACAAATTAAGAGATGATGATATCGTTAAAATTTGTGAATTGGTAGATTTTAGAATTTCTAAAAGTGAACTTGGTGCTTTATTTAGAAAAGAAGATCACCCTAAATACATGGAATGTGGCGATCAAATTCTTAGAAATTTTTTAAACGGTTTAGTTATTCATCTTAGAGGACCAATGCCTCCGAAAAAAGAAACCCCTAACAAACAAAATTCTTAAAAAACTAAAAAATGAACATTTTAAAAACTTTAGCAAGTTTAGCTTTTTCAACTATTCTATTTAATTCTTGTGCTCAAACAGATGACACTATAAAAGCTAAAAATCTTTTTGATATTTCTATCAATAGTTTAGAAGGGGATGCTATTAAACTAGCCGATTATAAAGAGAAATTTATACTTTTTGTAAATGTTGCTTCAGAATGTGGTTTTACTCCGCAATACAAAGATTTACAAGAATTGCACAATCAATACAAAGATCAGCTTGTAATAATTGGTGTTCCGTGTAACCAGTTTGGTAAACAAGAACCTGGAAATGCAGATGAGATAAAAACATTTTGCCAGAAAAATTATGGCGTAGAATTTTTAATTACAGAAAAAATAGATGTTAAAGGAGAAAACCAACACCCACTTTATACTTGGTTAACTTTAAAAGAAAATAACGGTATTAAAAGTAGCTCGGTAAAGTGGAATTTTCAGAAATACTTAGTTGGTAAAGACGGAAAATTTATTGATTTATTTTACAGTATTACCTCTCCTACAAGCGAGAAAATAACTAACTATTTTTCTAAATAAACCATCAATACCAGCGCTTCTTTTTCTTTTTAGAAGCTACAGATTTTCTACCTTTTTTATGTTTACTCCCTTGTCGTTTATGTACTTGAGGTTTTTCTTTTGGATTTAAAGGATAAGGATGCTCATCCACCACTTTAATTGTTTTTTCTGTTAATTTTTCGATACTAATAACATAATTACGCTCATCTGCCGAACAGAAAGAATAAGCATTGCCTTTCTCTCCTGCCCTACCTGTCCTACCAATTCGGTGAACATAGGCCTCAGGAACGTTAGGCAAATCAAAGTTGATTACAGCATCTAAATTATCAATATCAATACCACGAGCTGCAACATCTGTAGCTATTAAAACTGTTACTTCTCCAGCTTTAAATCTGCTTAAAGCTTCTTGTCGGGCTGCTTGCGATTTATCGCCATGTATGGTATCCACATTATAACCATTTTTAGTAAGTGATTTTTCTAACTTATCTACACCAAATTTGGTTCTTCTAAAAATGATAATATTTCCTTTGATCGTATTTCTTAATAGATGTAAACACAATTCCATTTTTTTACCGATAGGCACATAATACAAATGCTGGTTTACTCCTTTTGCTACCGATGAAACCTGTTCTACCTCAACCCTTTCCGGACTTCTTAAAATAGAGTTTGCCAAACCTAACACCTTTAAAGGCATGGTTGCCGAAAACAGTAAGGATTGTTTAAAATCTGCACACAACTTATTTACCTTCATTATATCATCCACAAAACCCATGTCTAATAACATATCTGCTTCATCTAACACCATTACCTCTACATTTCCTAAACGAGCATAATTTTGTTTGGCTAAATCCAACAACCTACCTGGTGTAGCTATTAAAATATCTACTCCTTTATTTAATTTCTGAATTTGTGGTTCTATAGCCACCCCACCATAAATAGCTGTACTTCTTAAATTGGTGTATTTTCCGTAAGCCTTAAAACTTTCGTCAATTTGCTCGGCCAACTCTCTGGTAGGACTAATTATTAACGCTCTTACGTTTTTCCCTCTTTTTACAAAATCTTGATCTGCAAAAAGAATTTGTAAAATTGGCAATGCAAACGCAGCAGTTTTACCTGTACCAGTTTGGGCAGATGCAATAACATCCTTCCTCTCCAAAACCAACGGAATGGTTTTTTCTTGAATTGGTGTTGGTGAAGCGTATTTTAGCTCTGTTAAAGCTTTTAAAATAGGATCATTTAATGCTAAAGTTCCAAATTCCATAGAGTGTATCGTTTTATGAAGGCAAAGGTAGGAAAATTCCAACCTTCCCTCCTTGGAGGGATAGAAATTAAACCGTTTTTCACGGTGCAAAATTTCTTGGGTGGGTTTAACAATTTACTTAACCCACCCCTAACCCCTCCGAGGAGGGGAACTAAATACAGATTGAAAATTTGACATATATTTCTTTGAAAACAACATTGTATAAAATTATTGGGGCTTATAACAATCTGTTACACCCCTCTGATTTTAAACTGTAATTCTCCAATGGTTTTAAACCCTTGGAGAATTTGTTGGCAAAAAATCTTCTAAAGTTTATTGTTTATCTTTCTTTTTTTGAATTATATAAATATCATTTGATTGCTTTTTAATTGCTTTCATTGTATTTTCCTCATCCATTATTTTTGTGTGAGAGAAAAACTATTTGAACCTGCTTCATTTATAAAGGTATCGAATTCGATGCCTTTAAAATTTACATTGTGTAATTGTTCCCAAAGCCAAACATTACACCCCTCTGATTTTAAAGCCAAATCACTCACGTGAATTTGGGTAAAATCTCTCCCCTCAAGGGGAGAATTCCAAGGGTTTAAAACCCTTGGAACATTAAAACCTAAGATTTCATACTCAATTGCACACGTTTTCTGGCTAAATCTACCGAAAGAACTTTAACATCAACTTGTTCGTTTAGCTGAACCACATCCTGAATATTGCTTACAAAAGAGTTAGAAATTTCGGAAATATGTACCAAGCCAGATTCTTTAATTCCAATATTTACAAAAGCTCCAAAATTGGTAATGTTATTAATTGTTCCTGTCAACTTCATTCCCTCTTGTAAATCTTCAATACTATCAATGCTATTGTAAGCAGTTTCTTCTAATGGTTTACGCGGATCTATGGTTGGCTTCTGAATTTCTTTTACAATAAAATCGATGGTATAAGCATCATACTTTTCTTTTAAAACAGCAACCGTTTCTTTACCAATAAATGGTGTGCCTACCACTTGTTTAATGTTAGCATTATTAAGTTGTAATAGTTCTTTTACTATTTTATATGTTTCTGGATGGATTATGGTATTATCCAACGGGTTACTTCCTTTTTCTATTCTTAAAAAACCTGCCGCTTGCTCGTAAGTTTTCTTTCCCATTTTAGGTACTTTAAGCAATTGTTTTCGTTCTGTAAAATCTCCATTTTCTTCGCGATAAGCTACAATGTTTTTAGCTAAAGTTGTCCCTAAACCACTTACATGAGCTAAAATAGGATACGAAGCAGTGTTTAACTCTACTCCAACATGATTAACACATGAGGCAACAACTTCGTTTAATTTTTGTTTTAATAAAGGTTGGTTTACATCGTGTTGATATTGCCCAACACCAATAGATTTTGCATCAATTTTCACTAATTCTGCTAATGGATCAATCAATCTGCGTCCAATAGAAATAGCACCTCTAACCGTTAAATCTAACTCAGGAAATTCATCTCTTGCAATTTCAGATGCGGAATAAATACTTGCTCCAGCTTCGTTTACCGAAAATACTTGTACCTCAGTTTCTTTAAACAAACCTCTACACAACTTCTCTGTTTCTAATCCTGCTGTTCCGTTACCAACAGCTATGGCTTCAATCTTGTTTTTTTCTACTAAATGCAATAAAGTCTTTTTTGTTTCTTCTGTTTTATTTTGTGGCGGATGCGGATATATTGTTGTGTTGTAAGTAAAATCGCCATTTTTATTTAAAACAGCTACTTTACAACCTGTTCTGAAACCAGGATCAATGGCTAAAATATTTTTTGCTCCCAAAGGCGATTGCAACAACAATTGTTTTAAGTTTTCTGCAAAAACACTTATCGAATCGGTATCTGCTTTTTCTTTGATTTCCTTTTTTAATTCGGCTTCAAAATTGGGTTGTAAAATTCTTTTATACGATTCGTTTACAGCCTTATCTACAAACAAATTATTGGCGTAATTCCGCTTTATTTTATAATGGATGTTTTCTATTGCTTTTTCCTTATCTACATCAATACTAAAATTGATAAAGCCTTCTTTTTCGCCTCTAAACAACGCTAAAACTCTGTGTGAAGCCATTCTGTTTACCTTCTCCGAAAAATCAAAATAATCTTTGTATTTCTCTCCCTCTTCTTTTTTTCCTCTTTTTACTTTAGAACTTCCAACAGCAAAACGCTTAAACTGATTTCTTAACTGATCTCTCACCCACTTATCTTCTGCTATCCATTCGGCTAAAATGTTTACAGCTCCATCTAATGCTTCTTTTTCATTTTCTATACCGTTTTTTACAAACGCATAAGCCTTATCTTCAATTGCGTTGTTATTGTTGCTTTTCTGAATAAAAATTGCCAAAGGTTTTAAGCCTTGTTCAATGGCCTTTTCGCCTTTAGAAACTCGTTTTTGCTTGTAAGGCAAATACAAATCTTCTAACTCAGTTAATACCAACACCGCTTTTATTTTTGCTTCTAATTCTGACGTTAACTTTCCTTGCGAAGCAATGGCTTGTAAAATGCTTTCTTTCCGTTTTAAAAAGCCATCCCAGTAAGCTTGCCTGTCTTGTATTTTTACCAGTTCAACTTCATCTAAATTTCCTGTAGCCTCTTTCCTATACCTTGCTACAAAAGGAATTGTTGCCCCCTCTTTAAATAGTGCTAAAACTTTTTCTATATTTTTTGATGAGATATTTAGCTCCTTGCTAAGTTGTAATGTAATGTTCATTTTTTAATTAAATATCTAATAATTCTACCACCTCTTTTCCTATTAAAGAACCTATTGCCACACCCATTCCGCCCATACGTACAGCACAATAAATGTTTTTATCCAATTGTTTAACTATGGTTGTTTTAGTATTACCAACTCCCATAATGCCTGCCCAACGCATTTCAATTTTTATATTTTTTTGATAAGGTAAAATAACTTCTTTTAAAAGTTCATCTAATTTGTTTTGAATGGTTTCTGTTAAATTAATTTCTGACGTGTTCTCTGTTGCTTTATCTAAATTTCTTCCTCCACCAAACAACACTCTATTACCCACATTTCTAAAATAATAGTAGCCTTGCTCGTAATGAAAAGTTCCTTTTAGTTTTAAATCTGCTATTGGTTCTGTTATTAAAACTTGAGCTCTGGCTGGTTCAACATCTAAACTGGGTAACAACTGCTTGGCGAAACCATTGGTAGCAACTATTACATTTTTTGCTTCAACATCAAAATCTTTTAATGTAATTATTGCTTTATTTTCTGTTTGTTTTATTTCCTGAACATCTACTCCATTAAAAATTTCTACTCCTTTTTGTTGTGCTAACTTTAAGAGGTTTTTTAATGTTTTCCCTGTATCAATTTGTCCTTCAAATTTATTTGTAATAATGTGTGCTATGTTTTCAAAACCAAACTCAGCAATTAATTCATCTTTAATTTCAAAAACGTTTGCTCCAAAAATTGGTTGTAAAAAATTGTTTAAATAGTCTAATTGTGCTATTGTTTTCTGATAAATTTTTTCATCCGCTTTGGTAAACAACTCACAACTCCCCAAGGGTTCAAACCCTAAGTTTTCTTCACCTAGTAATTGTTTTAAGTTTTCAAGCCCTTTCCAACGTTTTTCTACCATTGCAAAAACTTCAGCTTCCGACATAATAGATAAATCATCTAAAATTTCGGTTGGAGAACCAAAACACGCAAAACCTGCATTTTTTGTACTTGCTCCGCTGGGTAAAAATCCTTTTTCAAATACAACAACTTTTGCATTAGGGGTTTTATTTTTGATTTCTATTGCTGCCGATAAACCAACAATTCCACTACCAATTATTGCATAATCTATATTGTTATAAAACGATTGTTGTTCCCAAAAGCTTACGTGCATAATTATTTTTTAATATGAAAAACACTTTTATTATCAACTTTCCAATCTTTTAGCCTTAACAAAATAGCAAACCCATCTAAATAAGAAAGAATTCCAAAAAGCATTAAAACATCAAAGAAAACAAAATTATTCCATCCTATTATCATACAAAAATTTAATAAAATAGATGCACCAAACATTTTTGTTAAATACGAATGATTGGATGGTTGTTTTTTAAACTTTAACCAGTAAAAAAAATAAGTAATTACCTCTAGCGAAAGCAGCAATATAACATGGTATAAATAAAATTTTAAATCATCATTAATAATAAAAAGTGTTATCAAAACACCAACAGAAAACACAATATCCGCATTGCTATCTAGCTTTCTAAGTTTGCTTGTAGCTACATTTAATTTCCTAGCAATTATTCCATCAAACAAATCAGACAAAACACCTAAGATTACTAATAACCTGAGTTCGGCATAAGAACTAGTTTCACAAAACAACATAATTAAAACATTATCAACGTGTTTGGGCTTATCGACTTACTAATTTCAACTCTTTTTATTTAATGTTTAAGCTAAAACCCCATAAATACGCAATTTTCTTCCTTAAATTTTAGATAACTAGCCCGCTAGTTATCTAAAATTATAAGTCGAACCTCACATACTTATTGAATTTTATCAATAAATCTTATATCGAAATCAGGTTAATATAATAATAAGTACTCTTGTATTCTCTTTATCTATCAATCCTATTAAGGGAATTATAAATGCTAGTGAAAATCTAACTATTATAAGCAAAAAAGGTATTGTTTTCATTTTTCTTTTTTGATAGAAAGTTCATCCATAATACTTAATAAACTCTCATTTATAACAATTACATCTTCGTTTTTATTACTTAATTCTTTATTAGAATCTAATTTAGATAATATGAAATTAATGTAGTTTAATTTATTTACGATGTCGGTATTTATATTGCTTTTTATCTTTTTTGTATTAATTAATAAAATTAAAAGCACAACCATAACTATACTTAACAAAATGATGGCTAAGAGCTCCATAATAAATTGATTTTTAGTTTTTATTGATTAAAATTTTCTTTTCAATTACAAATTGATAGCTCTTACCTTTTTCTTTTTATACTATGAAACTGAAAATTCCAACCTACCTGTAAAGAGAATCTATGAATATTAGCATTCCCTTCATCAATATTTTGAGCATAAGGAAAATCAGAAAAATTAACTGCTGGGTATAAAACATCTATTCTATTATTAGTTTCAAAATCTACCCCAATTCTTAAACTATGAGCAATTTTGTGCGATTGAGATTTACTAAAGTTTACAATTACAGCTCCTCCATAAATAATTCGTGGATTCATTTTTCTTGCATCATTATCTGCCTCCAACTCATAACCACCTCTTAACTGTAAAGTTATTGCTCTAAATAAATGGTAATCCATAACAGCTCCAACAGAAAAAATATTTGATGTTTCTAACCCATTAGAAGTTGGCTCTAAAGAATATTCATTATAAGTTGAGGAGGAGGTCTCGTTTATTAACGATTTCATTCTCCCAAATACTCCCGCTCCAAGATCTTTGGTTAAAGCATGTCTTCCATTTATTTCTAAACCTAATCCACCACCTTCATCCATTGAGGCAAAAAATACAGGCATTGCCCCAAAAGAAAGTGGCGAAATGTCTTTAGAATTTATCATTGTGTGTTTTTGGCTAAAACCCATGTTTACTGTTAAAAATAATCCCGCTATTAATGTAAGTGTTTTCATCTTGTTATGTTTTAAATTCCGTACAAACATATATTCAAAACAATTCCTTTAAAAACCTAAAATTAAAATTTACTGACTTTTAGTTTCGTGTTAATATTTGTTAAACCGTTTATTTTAATGTAATTTTAGCTAATATCATACTGACTTTTATAAATGGATAAACTACAAGAAATAATCAATACTTTATCTGAAGATGATAAAAGAGAATTTAGAATTTTTATCAATAGACAGAAGAGTAAAAAAGAACGAAAAGACTTAGATTTATTTGAATTAATAGGTGCTCAAACACATCCAAAAGAGATACAAAAAACACTTTATAAAACACCCAACAAAATTGCTTATCACACCTTAAGAAAACGTCTTTTAAAACACCTTACCGATTTTATTGTGCTCAAACAGATTGATGGTGATACAACCGCAGCATCCTCTATTTCTGGCTTGCTTTCTATGGCTGCATATTTATTTAAAAATGAAAGTAATAAGTTGGCTTGGCGTTTTTTACTAAAAGCAGAACTGTTAGCCATCCAAAATGATCAGTTTGAATTACTAAACAACATTTACCAACTACAACTAGATGCTAGCGATAGTGAATTTGCACCCAATATTAATTTAATATATAACAATTGGAGTAACAACAAAAAAATTGTTGATGAAAACGAAAGAATAAATATTGCTTATAATTTTATTAAAAAAGAACTTAACGAGTTTATACTTAAAGCTAAAGATCAAAACGTTAACGAATTAGTAGAAAACCTTTTGAAAAAATATGGCTTAAATGATACTGTTTTTGAACGACCAGAAATTTTGTACAAAGTATTGTCACTTACAAGAAAAGTAAAGTTCTCTAAAAAAGATTTTTACAGTTTTGAGCCCTATATAATTGAAATGTATCAAGAACTGATTACTAAACATGGCTTCTCTAAAAAAAATCATTTTTACAAAATTCATATTCTTTACATGATTGCTCATGTGCTTTACAGAAATAGAAAGTTTAAAACATCTATCGTTTATCTAAACAAAATGTATGAAAATATGCGCTCTTATAATAAATCATATTACAAGCAATTTTATACAAAACACCTTATGCTTTCTGCTGCCAACTATTCTTTTTTAAATCAAAATAAAAAAGCGATTGATTTACTAGAAGGGATTAACAAATCTACCTTTACTAAACTGCCTTATGGAATACAATTAAATATTAAAATGATACTTGTTGTTTACCTTGGGTTTGAAAATGAGTTTAAAAAGTGTAATCAAATCATACTAACCCTTAACCACTCAGACAATTGGTTAACAAAAAAAATGGGAATTGAGTGGGTTTTAAAAAAGAATATGCTTGAAATTATGATTCAATACGAATTAAATAACCACGAAATTGCACTGAATAAAATCAGGTCTTTTGAACGTAATTATTCCGAATTATTTAATCATCCTATTTACTCGAGATCTAACGAATTTATACAAACACTTAAAGCAATTATTATTGATGTTAATGTTTTAAAAAGCAAAGATTTTATTAAACAGGTTAAATCTACATTTATTAAAAACCCCATAGAACATGAAGATTTACAAGCTATATCATATTATGCTTGGTTAAAAGCTAAGATGATGAATTTAGAACCTTATGATGTTTTATTAGATATTACGAATAGTAGTTATGAGAATTGATTAAAACATTACTTTTGAAAAATGCTTAATCAACTCCTTTTTATAACATTTAGATGGTTAGATGTAGTGGATATACTACTGGTTGCCATTATTATGTTTCAGCTTTACAAGCTGGTTAAAGGAACTGTTGCCATTAAAATATTTTTAGGAATATTAGCCATTTATTTGTTTTGGAAAATTGTAGAAGCCCTACAAATGGAGCTTTTAAGCGAAATTCTTGGTCAATTTATTGGTGTTGGAGTTTTGGCTTTAATCATTGTTTTTCAGCAAGAAATTAGACGATTTTTATTATTAATTGGTAACAACAGTTTTTTTTCTGGCAAAAAAAGAAGTCGATTATTTAACTTACTAAACACCAATAGTTCTAATAAAACAAAACTAGAAGTAGAACAAATTATTACAGCTTCTAAAAACTTATCGAACACAAAAACTGGAGCTTTAATAATTATTGATTTAAAATCAGAATTGAGGTATTATTCAACTACTGGAGAAAAAATAAATGCCCCATTATCTGCTACAATTTTAGAATCTATTTTCTTTAAAAACAGTCCTTTGCATGATGGTGGAGTAATTATTGAAGAAAATACAATTATTGCTGCCAGATGTATTCTTCCTGTTTCGGAAAATCAAGAATTCCCTGCTCACTTTGGACTAAGACACAGAGCTGCAGCAGGAATTACAGAAACCTCTCGTTCTATTGCGATTATTATTTCTGAAGAAACCGGTAAAATTTCTGTTGCTAAAGAAGGGAACATTAATTACAATATTTCTTTAGAGGAGTTGAAAGAGTTACTTCACAATCAATAAATAATTCCTTAATTCTTCATTCCCCACTTAAGGTTGTTGACATAATTTTAAATAGTCTTTTATTTATTTCTAATATTCTTTTTTCTACCGCAAAAAAGAACCAAAAACCCACCACAAAAACCAAATTAAATTTTTGATTTTTACCACACAATGCTTCCCAACTTGGCTATCAAAAATTCCATTTCGCTCTTTTTGTGGACAAGCCCGCACACCTACACTAATCTTCAGAAAATTTAAAACAAAATCACCCTCACCCAACGTCCATAAAAGGAGAAAAAAAGTTAGTAAAATATCCCTTTGAGGGGATTATAGGGGTGACATATATTATCCCTCCATTCTTATTGTTTAATTCCTATTATTCCCCTAATTTAGTTGCCCTAAAAGAAATTATTTTATGACAGTTAAAAATTATGTACAAGGAGAATGGGTAGAAGGTTCTGGAGATGGAATTGCTTTATTTAATGCTATAAATGGAGAAAGCTTAGGATCAACATCTAGTGAAGGATTGGATTATGCTTTAATGATGGAATACGCCAAACAAAAAGGTGGTAATGCATTGCGTAAAATGACTTTCCAAGAAAGAGGTTTAATGTTAAAGAAATTGGCATTACACTTAATGAGTATTAAAAAGAAGTTTTACACTTTAAGTGCTGCAACAGGAGCAACAAAAGTAGATAGCTGGATAGATATTGAAGGTGGTATAGGAAATTTATTTGCCAATGCATCTTTAAGAAGACAATTCCCTGATTTACCATATTATGTTGATGGAGATACTGTTCCATTATCTAAAGAAGGTACTTTTATTGGTCATCATATTATGGTACCAAAAGAAGGTGTTGCCATTCATATTAACGCATTTAACTTTCCTATTTGGGGAATGTTAGAAAAGATAGCTTGTAACTTAATGGCTGGTGTTCCAGCAATTGTTAAACCATCAGAACATACGTGTTATTTAACAGAATTAATGGTTCAAGAAATTGTTAACTCAAAAATATTACCCGAAGGATCTTTACAATTGGTTTGTGGTTTAGGGCATGGAATTTTAGACCATGTTACTAGTCAGGATGTAGTAACCTTTACGGGTTCTGCCGCTACTGGACAAAAACTAAAATCATTACCTCAATTTGTAGAAAATTCTGTACCGTTTAATTTAGAGGCTGATTCATTAAATGCTTCTATTTTAGGAGCTGATGCAGTTCCTGGAACTGTTGAGTTTGATTTATTTGTTAAAGAAGTTACGCGTGAAATCACAGTGAAAACTGGTCAAAAGTGTACTGCTGTTCGTAGAATAATGGTTCCTGAAAATTTAGTGGAAGATGTACAAATAGCTGTTGGTAAAAGGTTGGCTTCTACCACTATTGGAGATCCATTGCAAGAAGGAGTTCGTATGGGAGCTTTAGCAACTAAATTACAAGCAGAAAGAGTTAGAGAAAATGTAGAGCTTTTATCAAAATCACAAGACATTGTGTATGGAGATATGGACAATTTTGATATTGTTGGTGGCGATAAAGAAAAAGGTGCTTTCTTCTCTCCTATCCTATTTAGAAACGATGATCCGTTTAACAAAACAGCTGTTCATGATGTGGAAGCATTTGGACCAGTTTCTACCATTATGCCTTACAAAAATATGGATGAGGCTATTGAGTTAGTTAAAATGGGTAAAGGATCTTTGGTTACTTCTATTGTTACTGCAGATGATAAAATAGCTACAGAATTTGTATTGGGAGCAGCTTGTTCTAACGGTAGAATTTTAGTTTTAAATAAGGATTGTGCTAAAGAAAGTACAGGACATGGTTCTCCAATGCCATTATTAACACATGGTGGACCAGGAAGAGCTGGTGGTGGTGAAGAAATGGGTGGTAAACGTGGTATTTTACATTATTTACACAGAACATCTATACAAGGAAGTCCTACTACTATTACAAACATTACGAAGACTTACCAATATGGAGCTGAACAAATTGAGCACGATAAACACGTTTTCCAAAAGTATTTTGAAGAGATTGAAATTGGAGATACGGTAATAACACGTAAACACACAGTTACCGATGCTGACATAGTCAACTTTGCCAATGTGAGTGGCGATAATTTTTATGCACATGTTGATGCAACAAGCTTAGACGAAACCATTTTTGAACAAAATGTTGCTCACGGTTATTGGGTAT
>JBMYXB010000008.1:0-37098 GCA_049608005.1 Vicingaceae bacterium | reverse complement strand
TTTCATTAAAAAAAATCCACTAACTAAAATAGCTAGTGGATTTGTTATTTTTCAACTTCTTTTTCTTTCGGAGAAGTTTTTATTTAGGCTTTACGAGCTATTGCTTTTTCTGCTGCTTTAACAATTGCTTCGGCATTTAAGCCATATTTTTCCATTAATTGATCTGGAGTTCCACTTTCTCCAAAACTATCGTTTACGGCAACATATTCAATTGGCATTGGGTTGTTGTGTGCAATTACTTGTGCAATACTATCACCTAAACCGCCATTTTTCATGTGTTCTTCTGCTGTTACAACACATTTTGTTTTGTTTGCCGAATCTAAGACTGCTTTTGCATCCAAAGGTTTAATTGTGTGGATATTTATTATTTCAGCATTAATTCCTTTTTCTTTTAAAGTCTTGTATGCTTCTAAAGCTTCCCAAACTAAATGCCCTGTAGCAAAGATACTTACATCAGCACCTTCTTGTAAGTGGATCGCTTCTCCAACAACAAAAGGTTCGTTCATAAATACAGGAACTTTTGGCCTTCCAAATCTTAGGTAAACAGGTCCATCATAATCGGCAATGGCTTTTGTTGCTGCTTTAGTTTGGTTGTAATCACACGGATTGATAACAGTCATTCCTGGTAACATTTTCATCATACCTATATCTTCCAATACTTGGTGGGTAGCACCATCTTCACCTAAAGTTAAACCAGCGTGAGAAGCACAAATTTTAACGTTTTTACCAGAGTAAGCAACAGATTGTCTTATTTGATCATAAACTCTACTTGTAGAAAAATTGGCAAAAGTTCCTGTAAAAGGAATTTTACCACCAATAGTCATTCCTGCAGCAATGCCAATCATGTTTGCTTCAGCAATACCAACTTGGAAAAAACGATCAGGATTTTCATTTTCAAAATCGTTCATTTTTAAAGATCCAGTTAAATCTGCACAAAGTGCTACAACATCTTTATTTTCTCTTCCAAGCTCTGTTAATCCGTCTCCAAAACCTGAACGAGTATCTTTTTTTTCTGTGTAAGTGTAATCTTTCATAATTAGCCCTCTTAATCTCCCGAAAGGGGAGAGATTTGTATTTGTTTTATTTTTTACAAGTGTTAACTCAGTAGTTGTTTGTTAAAACCTTACTTGGGTTGATGCACCTGATTTTACTGTAAATCTTTTTTCTTTTGTGTAAGTTACTTTTTTTACATTTAAACCTCTAAAAACTACTCGGTAGCTTCCGGGTTGTAATACTATTGTTTCTCTATCTGTTCTTGAAGAAACATTGTAAATCCATTCTAATTTATTGTCGTTTTCTAAAAAAATACTTGTAATGCCTCTGCTGGGTAAAAAGAAAGTGGCTATTCCTGGTTCTGGAATAAATACTTTTGTGGTATGGCTTTGTCTGATGTTTACATCATTAACATAAACTCTTGGCAAGGTTAAAATTTCTAAATCAAAATCGCCAGTAATGTATTTGGTGGTTTCTTCAAAATTTTGAACATGTAAAGTTTCCATTTTTCCTTTTTGTCTAACAATACATTTTAAATCATCGTATTCGTTTAACCCATTCATTTCTAATTTTAAATACCCCTGTGGAGCATCTAATGCAATAATGTTGTGGATGCCTGGTTTTATAGAGATGTTTTCTTTATGAACTGCTGGCAGTGTGTGTGCGGTTAAATTGTATTTTAAAGCAGGGTCTAAAGGTATCGTATCAGGTACACCTCTATGATTCATGGTGTGAATAAAGTTGTATTCAATTGCTTTTGAATGCTTGTTGTAAAAAGTCATGTTAACATCTGTTTCGCTAGGATCACCAACAGCATCTAGTAAATTAACCTGAACAGTGGTATTGTTCATGGCTTGAGAAATTACCACGTTTAAAATATTGTTAAACGATTCAGCATCTTTGGTTTCGTAAAAAGTACCAATACATCTAAAAGCATCTATCACTTCTAAATCTAACCCCATACCAATAACAAAAGGTTTTAGCGTTACGCCATTTTTTTGAAGCGCTAAAGCTACCGCACAAGGGTCTCCATCACATTCTTCAATACCATCAGTAATTAAAATAATAATGTTTCGGCAATTGCTACAAGGCGGAAAATCGTTTTTTGTTTGTTCTAAAGAATAGGCAATTGGTGTAGTTCCTTTAGGGTAAAGTTGCCCGAGTGTGGTTTTAATATTTTCGTAACCACTTGCACCATTAAACGGTACTTCTAATTTGGTGTCTTCACAACTTCTATCTCCATTAGCAACAGAAAACTGGTGACCATAAACACGCATTCCAACTTCTAAATTCTCAATAGATTTAAGGCTGTCCATTAAGTTACTTAAAAGGCGAGAGGCAACTTTCATTTTTTGCTCACCACTCCATTGTCCTAACATACTTTGTGAAGCATCTAGCACAAAAAGAATTCTTGTTTTTTGTTTAATTTGAGCGTGGGTATTACTTGAAAATATCAACACAACTACTATTAGTAGAGCTTTTAAAAGAGGTGTATGTTTGTTTAAAAAGTTCACGGTTTTCAGTCTTCAAGTCTTCAATTTTCAGTATTCAAGTCTTTTAAGTATCAGTTAGCTATATTTTTTTGGGTTGTTAATCATGTGGTTTAGCATTCGTCCAATTTCTATTGACTTTTCAGTTTTATCTTTATGAGTTTCTTCATTGATATATTTACAGGCTAAGGAAAAATCAAGCCAAACTTGTGTTTCCGAATTTTCCATATCAGCGTCTGAAATTTTAGCAACAAAATGAGCAGGATACTGTCGTTTTCTATACCCTTCACCTAAATTAGAACATACTGAACGAGAACATCTTCTTATTTGATCGATTAAAGCATACCTTTCTTCTTTTGGGAAAGTTTTAGTCATTTCAAAAACTTCCATAGCTAGTGCGAAGGCCTTTTTGTAAACGGTTAAATCTTTAAATGAACTCATCTTGTTTTATTCTTTTTTTTATTGCCGACTGAAAACTGAGGACTGGTTTAATAGTCTCCTAAAGTCTCTTCTAATTGACCTAAAGCTGAAGCAAGTTGCTCGTCATTTGGAGCGTTTCCGTGCCATTTGTGAGTTCCCATCATGTAATCTACACCTTGTCCCATTTCAGTTTTCATAATTATCATAACGGGTTTTCCTTTGCCTAAGTGTGTTTTAGCTTCGTTAACTTTAGCAATCACTTCTTCCATGTTATTTCCGTCCATTTCCATCACGTCCCATCCAAAAGCTTGCCATTTTGCTTTAATGTCTCCTAAATCCAATACATCACTAATGTCACCATCAATTTGTTTGTGGTTGTAGTCAATGGCAGAAATTAAGTTATCAATCTTATTGTGGGCAGCATACATTGCAGCTTCCCAAATTTGTCCTTCTTGAATTTCTCCATCACCATGCAATGAAAAAATAATTCCTTTATCGTTGTTTAATTTTTTTGTTTCTGCAGCTCCAATTGCTACAGATAAACCTTGCCCTAAAGAACCACTTGCAATTCTTACACCTTCTAAACCTTCGTGGGTTGTTGGATGACCTTGTAATCGAGTGTTTAGTTTTCTGAAAGTTGCTAATTCAGCAACGTTAAAATATCCTGAACGGGCTAAAACACTGTAAAATACTGGAGAAATATGTCCGTTTGATAAAAAGAAAATATCTTCATTGGTAGCATCCATGTTAAAGTTTTTTGGATTATGGTTCATAATCTCAAAATATAGAGCAACTAAATAATCGGCACAACCTAAAGAACCTCCAGGGTGTCCAGAGCTTACTCCGTGCACCATTCTTACGATGTCTCTTCTAACTTGACTTGCTGTTTTTTCTAATTCAACGATTGTTGGCATTTTTCTTGTGTTTTTAATGAGTGTTTTAAGATTGCAAAAATAGTTGTTTAAACAAGAATTGACTCAATTTTAAAAGAACTTTTAATGAAGAGTTTTAAACAATTTAAGATATAAATAAACCATTGTTGATAAGACCTAAGAACAATAAAATGTTATGCTTGTTTAAACGGTAATTTTAATTTTTTGATGTAGGTATGAAAATAGAAAAAATAATAGGAATAGGATTGGTTTTAGTGCTTGTAGTTACAAGTGCTTTTGTACAACCATTAGCAAATGATACAGTTACGAATAATGAAAATGATCCGCCATTTTTAGAAATTCCTACCAATTGGGCAGATTCGGTTATTAAAACAATGACTCCCGATGAAAGAACAGCTCAATTATTTATGGTGGCAGCATATTCTAACCAAGGAACAAACCACGTTGCTAAAATTGAAAAGTTGGTTACAGAAAATAAAATTGGTGGTTTAATTTTTATGCAAGGTGGTCCGTTACGACAAGCCGAACTAATTAACCGTTATCAAAAAATAGCCAAAGTGCCTTTAATGGTTTCTATTGATGGAGAGTGGGGCTTAGCAATGCGTTTAGATAGTGTTGTAAAATATCCTTGGCAAATGACTTTGGGAGCAATACAAGATGAGCAGTTGATTTATGGAATGGGTGTTGATATTGGAGAACAATGTAAACGTTTGGGTATTCATGTCAATTTTGCACCAGTTGTAGATATTAATGTCAACCCCAAAAACCCAATTATTAATGCCCGTTCTTTTGGAGAAAATAAAGAGAATGTAGCCAATAAAGGAATTGCATACATGAAAGGAATGCAATCGGTAAATGTAATGGCAAATGCCAAGCATTTTCCCGGACACGGAGATACAGATAAAGATTCTCATAAAGCATTACCCATAATTAATCATAGTAAAGCAAGAATGGATTCGGTAGAGCTTTATCCATTTTATAAGCTGATTAATAATGGTTTAGCAAGTATGATGGTGGCGCATTTAGATATTCCTGCTTACGCTGAAGTAGAAAATACGGCAACAACTTTATCTAAAAATGTAGTAACAGGTTTATTGCAAGATTCTTTAGGCTTTAAGGGTTTAATTTTTACTGATGCTTTAAATATGAAGGGCGTAAGTAAGTTGTATCAACCAGGAGTTGTAGATGTAAAAGCGTTGTTGGCTGGTAATGATGTGTTGCTATTTTCTGGTAATGTAGATTTAGGAATTAAAGAAATTAATAAAGCCATTGCTGCCGGAGAAATTACCAGAGAAGAGGTAGATAAAAGGTGTTTAAAAGTTTTAAGAGCTAAACAATGGGAAGGTTTGAACAATTATAAACCCGTTAAAAAAGAAAATTTAATTAAAGATTTAAATGCTAGAGAATATGAATTGTTAAATAGAAAACTTACTGAAGCTTCTTTAACCGTTTTAAAAAACGAAAACGAAATAATTCCTTTAAAAAACTTGAGCAAGCTTAAAATTGCTTCTTTAGTTATTGGAGAAGCAAAGGTTAATGATTTTCAGAACGAACTTTCATTGTACGGACAAGTAGATCATTTTAATGTGAAAGAGTTAGGCACTAATAAAAATGCTGCTTTACTGGATACTTTAAGAACTTACAATACCATTATTGTTGCTATTCATAAATCAAATAAAAACCCTTGGAAGAGTTATAAAATTGGAGCAGGAACAAAGGATATGCTTGCTAATTTAACACAAAATAATAAAGTGATTTTAACTGTTTTTGCAAATCCTTACAGTTTAATTGGTTTTGAGCAAATTGAAAAAACTGATGCATTAATTATGGCTTACCAAAATAGTGTTTATGCCAACAAAGCTACGGCACAACTTATTTTTGGTGGTATAGGAGCTAATGGAAAATTACCTGTTAGTGTTTCAGCAAAATTTAAAGAAGGAACAGGATTAGTGCTTAAACCAATAGGTAGGTTTAGGTATTCTGAACCAGAAGATGTAGGGATTAATATGAATGATTTATATCCAATAGATTCTATTGCTTTAAATGGAATTTTAGAAGGTGCATATCCTGGTTGTCAGGTTTTAGTAGCTAAAAAAGGAACAGTAATTTATAATAAATCTTTTGGTTATCATACTTATGATAAAAAGAGGGCTGTTGTAAATTCAGACATTTACGATTTGGCTTCTATTACAAAAATTAGTGCTTCGGTACTGTCGTTAATGCGTTTGCAAGATGAAGGGAAGTTTAGTTTAGATTCTACTTTAAGTAGCTATTTGAGTTATTTAATACCAGACACTTCGGCTTATAGCGATTTAGGTTTAAGAGAAATTTTAGCCCATCAATCAGGTTTACAGGCTTGGGTTCCTTTTTATCTTAAAACCATTAGAAATAAAGAGTTGGATAAAATGATTTATTCTAAGGATTCTTCAACTTATTATCCCTATAGAGTAGCAGATGGTATTTACATCAATAAACTTTATCCAGATATTATTTATCAGCGAATTTTAAAAGGACCGATTAAAGAAAAAAAATACCGTTACAGCGATTTAGGGTACTACTTTATGATGAAGATAATTGAAAAACAAACAAGTGAAAAATTAGCAGATTATGTGGGTAATATTTATGCTGATTTAGGAATGACAACCACAGGTTATATGCCACGAGAGCGTTTTGGTTTGGATAGAATCCCTCCAACTGAGGATGATAAAATATTTAGAAAACAAATTATTAAAGGAGATGTACATGATCCGGGTTCGGCAATGCTTGGTGGTGTTGGCGGACATGCAGGAGTTTTTTCTAATGCCAATGATTTGGCTAAACTAATGCAAATGTATTTGGATGGTGGAGAATATGGAGGAGTACGATATATAAAGGATTCTACTTTAAGAGAGTTTACAAAATGTCAGTTTTGTGATGAGGGGAAAGAGAATAGGAGAGCAGCAGGTTTTGATAAACCTTTTTTGCAAGGTTATGGAGGGCCAACATCTGATGGTATTTCTCAAAACAGTTTTGGACATTCTGGCTTTACAGGAACAATGGCTTGGGCAGATCCTGACGAAGATATTGTTTATGTTTTCTTATCCAATAGAGTTTATCCGAATGCGGAAAACAAAAAGTTGTTAAAAATGAACATCAGAACAAACATACAGCAAGTAATTTACGATGCAATTAAAAAAGGAAAGATTTAAAAAATGGTAGGAATTTTTATGTTAAATGTAGTTCCTTGATTTTGCACACTATTTATTTTAAGATCACCATTAAATGATTCAACTCTGTTTTTAATATTTTTTAAACCATAACCTTTAAAAGTTGTTACTTCATCAATATTAAAACCAACACCATTATCACTAATACTAAGCGTTATTTCTTCTTTATTCTGATTAATGTTAATATTAATTTCTGTAGCATTACCATGTTTTATACTATTGTTTAAAAATTCTTGAATTATCCTAAATAAAGATATTTCTAAGGTTTTAGGTAGCGGGATGTAATTTTCGAGAGGGTTAAAAATTATATTAAAATCAGGATGCGTATTTTTAGATTGTAAATCAATTACAGCATTAATTAATCCATATTCTTGAATTACTAAAGGTAAAGTATCAAAACAAACTCTGCGTAACTGTGCAATCAGGCTTTCTATAATAGGAGGTACTTTATTAAGTTCGTTTTCGATATTATTATTTTGCTGGTAACTAGATATTAAGAAGTTGCAATTTAATTTTAAAGCAGCTAAAGATTGGCCTATACTATCATGTAAATCTCGAGCAATTCTTTCTCGTTCATTTTCCTGCGTTTCAATAACTTTTTCTAATAGCTGTTGATTGGATATGCTACGCTTAGTAAAATCTTTAATAACTAATTGATAACTAGAGAATTGATTGTAAATATTGGTGATAACATTTCCAGAAATTAAGCATACCTTTTTTACTCCATTTTTATCTTTTATGATGCATTTATAATCTTCTAGTAACTCTTGTTTAGTTACAATAGTTGTAAATTCTTCTGCTTTGTTAGTATCATTAAAAAACGAAGTAAATAATTGATTGTTTAAGTTTTCTAACCCCAAAAGTGTTGATGATGCATGATTAAAATCAACAATACTAAGATCTTTATTTAATAAAATAATGGGATCTGTAGAATCAGAAAATACTTTTTTATATTTTAAACTTAAGCTTTTGTTTTGCTCTTTTAATTGGTAGAGTTGATGAGCATTTTCTATGGCTAATTGTAGTTCATAATTATTCCATGGTTTAGTGATGTATTGATAAACGTGCCCTTTGTTAATGGCATCAATAATGGCCTCAATATCGCTATATGCAGTTATTAAAATTCTAATAGGGTTAGGAAATTCATTTAAAATAGATTTAAAAAAATCTGTACCAGTTTTATGAGGCATTCTTTGATCAGAAATTAACACTTCAATAGGGTGTTGTTTTAAAATTTCAACCCCATCATCTGCCGATTTTGCAGTATAGACTTCAAATTTTCTTCTAAAAGAAGCTTTAAATGCCATTAAGTTAACCAACTCATCATCTATATATAAAACTTTTATTTTACTCATTGCTTAATTTTTAGGAAACTCAACTGTAATTTCAGTTCCTACTTTTAGTTTAGATTTTATTTTAATAATTCCATTATGCGCATCAATAATACCTCTAGAAATAGATAAGCCTAAGCCTGTACCTTCTCCAATTTCTTTGGTAGTAAAAAATGGGTCATAAATTTTAGATAAATTTTCTTCGGTTATACCAATACCATTATCAGAAATATATATTGCGATAGCACTTTCTGTATGGTAAGTTTTAATTTTTATTATTCCATCTTTGCCGTTTATGTTTAAACTCTTAATAGCATGAATTGCATTGTCTAAAAAATTCATAAAGAGTTGGTTTATTTTTCCTGGATTACAATTTAATTCGGGTATATCACCCAAGTCTAGTTCTATTTTTATATTATCAATTTTACTTTTCATTAAAAGTAGGGTAGATTTTATGCCAGTATTAATGTCCGCCATTTTAAAATTATCTTCTTCTAATCTAGAAAAATTCTTTAAGCCATCAACTATTTCAATTGTTCTACTTGCTCCATCTTCAATACCATCAATAATTTGGTTAAGTTCTGTTTTTAGATATTCAAAATCGAGTTCGTTTTTTAGTGCATCAATTTCAGCTAACTTTTCATTAATATTATCGTTGTTTTTTAATTCAGAATATTTATTTAAAATAATGTTTAACTCTTCAATGTCTTGTCGTAATGGCGTAATATTAGAAGATACAAAGTTAATAGGGTTGTTAATTTCATGTGCAATACCAGCAGTTAATTGACCTAAAGATGACATTTTTTCGGCCTCAACCAATTTGCTTTGTGCTTGCTTAAGATTATCTAACGCTTTATTTAAGTCTTTGGTACGTTCATCTACTTTTTCCTCTAAAAATATGTTTTGGTTTTTAATAATTTTTTCATTTTCTTTTAGGGTTTCAACTGTTTTTCTTTGAGATTCTTCTTTTTCTTTTTTATAGATATTAATTTTTGCAGCTAAAGCAAAAGAAAGAAGAATTGTTTCTATTGCTGATCCTATATGCATGGCGTATCGTGTAATATTATTATAAGGAAGTACACCCGCATTTTTTAAAACAAATCCAACAACACCAAGTAGAAAAAATATCCAAGCAATTAAAAAGAAATTAGCAGGTTGATATCCTTTCTTTACCACCATAATTGAAGCAATAAGCATATATAATGAAACCAAACCTGCAATTAAGTTTAATATCTGAAAGCTAACTAAGTAATGCCCAAAAAATGGAATAATAATAGGAATTAGATATAGTATAGAAAGTAAAATTGAAAAGAAATAGACTTTGCTATAATAATATTTTACTTTAATAAAAACATTCATAAAATGCATGCCCGAAATGCCAACTAAACTTGAAAATAGGATTAAACTATACCTCGAAAAATTTGGAGAGCTTGGCCATAAGTATTGAAAGAAATAACCCTGTAAACCTGTTTGAACCAGTAAAACTAAAAGAATATAAACAATGTAATGGAGGTAGTTTGTATCTTTTATTAAGAAATAAACAAATAGGTTATATAAAATCATAACCAACATAATTCCTATATAAATTCCAGAAAGCAGATCAGCTCTTTTTAAATTTTTAAAAATGGCATCTTTTTTTCCGATAGTTATTGGTAAAAAAATATCTTCGGTACTCGAAACTTTTAAATAAAATGTTTTCTTTTTATTGTGTGGAATTGACAAATTAAAAAGAAAATTAGGATCCTCATATTCTCTAGTGCTAAAAGGGTGGTTTTCTCCTGTTTTTATTGATGAAAATGTACTGTCGGTAATTGATTTGTAAAATGTAATTTCATCAATTAAAGGAGCGGAAAGTTTTAAAATTAAATTGTTTTCAGAACTATTGTTTTTGATGTCAATTTTAATCCAATAAGCAGCATTAGTAATCCCGAAATTTGGTATTTTTTCTTTTGTAGCGATAAATTTTTTAGCTAAAACCTCATCAAAATTTAAGCTATTTGTTTTATCTTCATAAATAGTAATAAGCGAGCTAACATTTAGCACTTTATCAGAATCATCAAAAACGATATGTTTTGCTTTAACTTGTAAAGTAAAAAGTAGAATTAGTATGGTAATATAAAATTTCAATTTTGCTTTTATTGTTAATCTGTAAATTTATTAGTGTTATGCTTTTAAAAGATTATTTTCAGTTAATTTTTTATAATTAAGCGTTACAACGTTAGGATAAGTTAAACTGTAACTAATATTAACCTTATCATTTTTATTTTTTTGATTATTGTTATTTCTTAATGAAGTCATTATTTCTTTATCAAAATCGGCAGCGCTTTCTAAAGTAATAGCATTTAAAATTCCTACTACATGAGCAATATACTTTTCGTTTGGATATGGAAAGTCTCCTTTTTTTCCTAAAGATTTATCAATCATAAACCCCACTTGATTAAACATTTTTAAAGAGTAGCCAGCACAAATTCCTATTAAAGTTTTAAAATTTAATTGATTAGATGAAGCAATAGAAGCTCTTACTAAATGAGGTCCAAATCCTAGGCCTTTTAGGCTGTTGTCAACCCATAAGCCAGATAATTCTCCAACTCCACCATCTATTGCGTATTTATCTACCATTGAGTAAATATTATTATCTATGTAACCAATTGCTTCTTCAACAGGCAATGGATTAATTCCATCAGCTAATTGTATTCTTATGCCGCCTAATAAATTATTATTTACATCTGCTAATCCTATGCAGTATATATATGGGTTTTTAATCCACGTATCATTATTAGAAGTAATGTTTGTAATTCCATAATCTGTTAAAACTTTAATATGACCCTTTACATATCTATTGCATAAATCAGGTTCATCAACTGCTCTAAAAGCAAAAATTTTAAAATCCATAATTATTGATTTAAAAGTTAAATAATAACAGGATTATTGTTTATTTGTTCTTCAATGTCAACAAAATATCTTCCAGAATCAGAAAACTGATTTAACAAAATACGCCTACAAACATCTGTGCATATACCACCTCCAAATATTACCCCTGAGGCAAGTTGAGGCCAGGTTGTTATCGTTTTTTTAATTTCAACCATAGATTTCATTAATCTTTTTGAAGATGTTTCTGGCCCTAACATGGCAAGTAAAAAGGGTACTTTTTCTTTAGTTGTTTTTGCGTGTTTTAAAGCATTTAAATCTAAATGATCTATCATGCCGTGTAAAAGAGGTAAATTCTTGTCAAGGTCATATCTTTCTATATCAGTAGTGCCTCTATCACTAGAGTTCATTACAACAGCAACGCCATATTCTTTGGCCTTTTCTCTAGCAAATATTTTTGCAAATAAGCCATCACAAACTTCAATGCAAATATCTATTTTGCCACCTTTGGTAAAAAAGTCATCAACATTATTTTCGGTTAGCCCATCATTTAAGCAGGTAACTTTTATATAAGGATCAATCTCTGCTATTTCTCGAGCAACTACAATTGTTTTTTTGAGTCCAAAATTATGTATGCCTGTTTGGATACGATTTAAATTAGAGAGTTCAATCTCGTCAAAATCGGCTAACACCAATTCGCCACAAACACGCTCCATAGCAATGGTTAAAGCAATGGCTTTACCTACAGATAAACCTATTATGCCAATTTTTTTTGTTTTTAACAAGTCTTGTTCTTGCTTGGTAATTTTATTCTGATTTCGATTTGTTCTTACAGCTATAAACTCTTTTTCACCTAATACATGTACTAATTTGTTACTCCATGGATAATAAAACCACACGCCATACTCATTTAAAGAAATAGTATTTAAATGCTTTTTAAGTTCAACATCCATTTCATCTTTAGTAAAAGTTTTACTCGGGTGTTTTAATTTAATTAATTCTTCAATTTGAGAATTTATTTCGTCAATAATTTCTATTGAAGGATTATTTTTGATTAAAAGATTAAGTTCCTTTTTATCTTTGGTTAATTTTAAATCAAACAAAAGTGGTTGAAAGGCTTTACTTCTTTTAGTTGGCTTAATTATCATTTAATTAATAGTTTTAGTTAAATATATATATTATTTTTTTTAAGGAAGAACAGAATGAATAAAAATTATTATCGATGCATAAAAATACGTATTTATGCATACTTTTGCTAAGTATAAATACTTATCTGAATCAAAGTAATATATTTGCACTTTATGGAAGAGAAAAAAACAAAAATTAATGTACTATATGTAGATGATGAAAAAAGTAATTTATCTGCTTTTAAAGCTACATATAGAAGGATTTACAACGTTTTTCTTGCAGAATCAGCAAGCGAAGGGATGAAAATTCTTGAAAATAATGAGATAGAAATTATATTAACCGATCAGAGAATGCCTGAAGTTACAGGTGTGGAGTTTTTACAGTCTATATTAGATATTTACCCAGATCCTATCCGTATTTTAGTAACTGGTTACTCTGATATTACAGCAGTAATTGATGCTGTAAATAAAGGGCAGATATATCGTTACATTTCTAAACCATGGGAAACAGATTATCTAAAGATTACTATTGACAAGGCTTACGAGGTTTATTGCTTACGAAAAGAAAATATGGTGTTAACAAAAAGTTTACTCCAAGCAAATAAACAGCTCGAATTTATGCTTCGTCAAAAACTAATTTCATAAGTTATTTTTATGGTTGTTTTTGATTTTAAATTAGTGCTTACTTAAGCTTATTTTATCATTTAAAATTATACGCAAAAGTACTGCCTTATATTAAAAAAATATAAGTAATAAAAGGTATTGCTGGGTAGGTTTATTTTTAGGAATTTTGAAAAGTTAAATTTTAACCTAAATTAATTCCGAAAAATGATAAGACTTCTATTAGCAGATGATCATCTTTTAATAAGAAATGGGTTAAAATTAATATTAAAAGAAAACCCAAATGTTGAGATAATCTATGAAACAGCAAAAGGCGAGGAGGTAATAGATTTTTTAACCAACAACCCTGAGAGTATTGATGTTGTTTTGATGGATATTAGCTTGGCTGGGATGAATGGGATAGATACAACTCAAATTATTACCAATAAATTTTCTGATGTTAAGGTTTTGGCTTTAACAATGCATTTAGAAGAATCTTACATAACCAATATGTTAAAGGCAGGAGCATTAGGTTATATTGTTAAAGATTCTAACATTGAAGATTTTATTTTAGCGATACAAACTGTTTATGATAGTCAGAAATTTTACAGTAATGAGGTTTCTTTAATTATTATAAATTCTTTAATGAATAAAGATGTTGTTGAAGATCCGACTAAACTTTCTAAAAGAGAAATTAATGTTTTAGGTGGTGTTGCTGATGGATTAACCAATAGAGAAATTGGTGATAATTTAAACATTAGCTCTAGAACAGTAGAAACACATAGAAGAAACATTTTAAGTAAATTAAATCTAAAAAATACCGCAGAAATGGTTAGGTATGCATTAGAGAACAAAATTGTTTCGTAAGTTCTACATCGCATTTTAAATCAAAAAAACACTTCACTTCTTTATCAGCTATTTGTTGCTTATATTTGTTTTTATTCTAAAAAAATAAATATAATGAGTCAAATACCTAGTGTTAATTTAAAAGATTTTATTTCAGAATCATCAGAAAAAAAGCAACAATTTATTAATGATATTGGAAAAGCTTACGAAGAAATTGGATTTGTTGCTTTAAAGGGTCATTTTTTAGATGATGAGTTAGTGGAGAAATTGTATAAAGAAATACAACAATTTTTTGAAATGTCAACCGAAGCTAAACAACAATATGAAATTGCTGGTATTGGAGGTCAAAGAGGTTATGTGTCTTTTGGTAAAGAAAGTGCTAAAGGTAAAGAAGAAGGAGATTTAAAAGAGTTTTTTCATTTTGGTCAATATGTTGAAGAAAATCATCCACTAGCAAAAGTATATCCTAAAAATGTAGATGTAGCTGAATTACCCGAGTTTAATAAAGTAGGTAAAGAAGCTTATCAAATGCTAGAAAAAACTGCCAAATATGTTTTAAGAGCATTGGCATTGCATTTAAAACTAGAAGAAACATATTTTGATGATTATATTTTAAGCGGTAATTCTATTTTAAGACCAATACATTATCCCCCAATAAAACAAGAGCCTAAAGCAGCAGAAAGAGCTGCAGCACATGGCGATATTAATTTAATAACGCTTTTAATGGGAGCACAAGGTAAAGGTTTGCAAGTGCAAACTAATGCTGGCGAATGGGTAGATGCTATTGCACAACCAGATGAATTGATGATTAATGTTGGAGATATGCTATCTAGACACACCAACAACAAATTAAAATCTACAATACATAGAGTAGTTAATCCTCCAAAAGAATTATGGGGTACATCACGCTATTCAATTCCGTTTTTTATGCACCCTGTTAGCGAAATGAAATTAAATGTTTTAAATAGTTGTATTTCTGAAAATGAACCAAAAAAGTACGAAGATATTACTGCTGGTGAATTTTTACACGAAAGGTTATTGGAGTTAGGATTAATAAAAGAATAATAAATTAAAAACTGTAAATAAAATAAATGAATATGAAAAAAATGATGAAAATAGCAGCAATGCTTTTAGTTGTAGCAACTACTACAAATGTTATTGCTCAAGAGTTACCACAACCTAGCCCTAAAGCAAAAGTAGAACAACGAATAGGATTAACAGATGTTACTATAGAATACTCTAGACCAAGTGTAAAAGGAAGAGTAATTTGGGGTGAGTTAGAGGCTTATGATGTTGTTTGGCGAGCAGGTGCTAATTATAATACTTTAGTATCATTTAAAGATAATGTAAAGGTTGGAGGAGAAGAGCTTAAAGCAGGGACTTATTCATTTTTTGTAACACCTAGTAAAGGAGAGTGGACTGTAATGTTTAATTCGGCAATAGATGGTTGGGGTACGGGAAAGTATGAGGCAGCTAATAATGTTGTAACTTTAAAAGTTGAGCCTAAAAAAATAAATCATCAAGAATCACTTCGTTATTCAATAGAGAATTTAACTGAAACATCAGGGGATTTTGTTTTATCTTGGGCTTCAATGTCTGTTAGTTTTAAAATTGAAGTTGATGTAGAGGCTAAAGCTTGGACTAACATTGATAGAGCAATTGAAAGCGTTGATGAAAAAACAAAAGCAAAAGTTTATAGAAATGCAGCAAAATACGCAGCATCTTCTAAAAAAAGATTAGATGAAGGATTAAAGTGGATTGTAGAATCTATAGAAACAGAGAAATCTTGGTATAGCTACTGGGTAAAAGCTGATGTGCAGCATGCGGCAGGAGATAATTCAGGAGCAATTACAAGTATTAAAAAAGCAATTGAATTAGGTGAGGCAGGAGCTAAAGAAAGTGGAAAGCCTTTCGGATATAAAGATCGTTTAGTAAAAGCTATGGAAGAGTTTAAATAGAATTACAAATCTTTAAAAAGCTCCATTAACGCTTGTTAATGGAGCTTTTTTGTGTTAAATAAGTTAGTAAATTAGCAATTTTAATTTTTGAGAATCAAAATAGGAGTGCCTTCATCAACATAATTATACAATTCAATAACATCTTTATTTTTCATCCTTATGCATCCATGCGAAGCAGGCTCTCCGATAAAGCCCTCTTCAGCAGTGCCATGTATATAAATGTATCTGTTGTAAGAATCTATATTTCTACCTTTGTTTATACCTGCTTCTTCCCCTTGCAACCACATAATACGAGAGGTTACATAATCGCCATCAGCTTTTGTTTTGTCGGTTAAAATTGTAGCTATTTTACCTGTGTAAAATCTTGATGCTAATATTCCTCCGTAAGGAACATCATCTCCAATTTTTCTTTTTATGGTATGTAAACCAGAAGGTGTTTTGTAGCTATTAGCTAAATTTCCAACTCCATTTTTTGCTGTAGATATAGGGTATTCTTTTATTGTAGAATCATTTTTTATAAGGTATAATTGTTGATGTTTAACGGAAACATATAAGTATTTTGAAAATGAAAAGCTTTTATATTTTAAATTAAGATAGCTAGATAAAAAGTGGTTAATAGGTTCGTTAGATGGTTCAGTTGTGTGAGGGACAATTTCTTTTGGAGTTTCAACAATAGCGGGTTTTTCTATATGCTTTGTGTTTTTACATGAAAAGAGAAATGCCACTAGAAAAATTGAGATTAATATTTGTATTGTCTTTTTTAAGTATGATGCATGGAGGTATCTTACTCTTACCTCAAAAAAGCGAAGCAGATTTCGGGAATTCAGAAAAAAGATAAAATAGATGAAACAATCTCTGAAATTTTGTTTAGAGTATCTGGATAACCACTTTAGTGGATAAGGAGTAAAATGCTTTTTATTTTTAGTAAAAAACTGCATTACTTTTTGTTACTCATTTTGTAAATCAAATTGTAAAATAACTTTGGTAAAAAAGCTTTAAAAGGAACGGCTAACAACTCTTTACTACCAATATATTTATGATAAATGTTTGTTTTTAACACGCCAATAAATTTTTTGGCAAACACAGCTGGTTGCATGCCGTTTTCTTGTGCAGGACTGTTTTGGTTGTTAATGCTTCCATCTCCAGTAACTGCATTTAAAGTAACATTAGTATTAATAAACCCAGGCGAAACCAATAAAACAGTAATGTTATCTTTTTTTAATTCTAATCGAAACGAATCATAAAATCCATACAAAGCATGTTTAGAGGCTGAATAAGTGCTCAATCCTGCTTGCCCGAACTTGCCAGCAATACTAGTGATAATAGCAATTTTACCACTTTGTTGTTGTTGCATTATTGGAGCAACAGCTTTTGAAAGAGCAACATTTCCAAAATAATTAATATTCATTATTTTTTGTTCTACTTCAGAAGTAGTATTTAATGCAAAACTTTCTTGACTAATCCCACCATTATTGATAAGAATATCAATCCTATTAAATTTATCAATTGCTTTTTGAGTCCATTCGGGTGCATTTTGATGTTGTTCTAGGTCTATTGGAAGCACTAAAACATTTTCATCCGAAAGCTTAGAGTTGGCTTTTACACGGTTCAGTTCTTCCTCTCTTCTGGCAGAAATAATTACTTTACAGTTTTCTTTAGCTAGTGCATAAACAATTGCTTCGCCTATGCCAGAAGAGGCTCCTGTTACCCAAATTACCTTGTTTGATAAATTCATTTGGCTAATATATGATTTGAGATTATATTTTAATTTATATTTGAAGTAACTTTTTAACGATACTTTCTTAAAAAAAAGTAACCATAAATGTTATTTTTTTTTCAATATGTTTTGTTTGTCAATTAAAATAAAGTACTTTTGTAATCCGAAAATTAAGGGTAATAAATAAAATAGTGTATCCTAAATATTTTAACAATAAGTTAATTGAAAAAATATTTAAGACACATTAGATAAAAAATAAAATAACTAGGACAGATGAAAAGAACATTTCAACCATCAAACAGAAAAAGAAAAAATAAGCACGGATTTAGAAGCAGAATGGAATCTGTTAACGGTAGAAAAGTTATTTCTGCAAGACGCGCTAAAGGAAGAAAGAAATTAACAGTTTCTGACGAACCAAGACATAAAAAATAGTGTTAGCATTATTTAATTAAGGGAAGCAATTATTGCTTCCCTTTTTTTTGAACAAAATTTTAATAAATGTTGAAAAGTTACCTTAAAGTTTAACTGATTTTGAAGTAATTTCGTGACGATTTAAACGACAATAAAACATCATTATATGCCAAGAGATAATAGCATTAAGCACGTATTAATTATAGGAAGTGGACCAATTGTAATTGGGCAAGCTTGTGAGTTTGATTATTCAGGTTCTCAAGCATCACGTTCATTAAGAGAGGAAGGAGTTATCGTTTCTTTAATTAACTCTAATCCGGCAACAATTATGACGGATGATGTAACAGCAGATAATATTTATTTACAACCATTAGAACCTGCTTCTATTGTTAAAATTTTAGAAGACCATCCTGATATCGATTCTGTGTTACCATCTATGGGTGGACAAACAGCCTTAAATCTTGCGATAGAGTGTGAGGAGATGGGGATTTGGAAAGATCATGGTGTAAATATGATTGGTGTAGATACCAAGGCAATTGAAATTACAGAAGATAGAGAGTTGTTCCGTCAAAAAATGGAAGAGATAGGAGTTGGTATGGCTCCATCAGAAACAGCTAAATCATATTTAGAAGGAAAAGAAATTGCTCAAAAAATAGGTTTCCCATTGGTTATTCGTCCTTCATTTACTTTAGGAGGAACAGGTGGTGCTGTTATTTATGATCCGGAAAAGTATGAAGAGGCGTTACACGTTGGATTAAATGCTTCACCCATAAAAGAGGTGATGATTGATAAGGCGGTTATCGGCTGGAAAGAATATGAGTTAGAATTGTTGAGGGATGCAAACGATAATGTTGTTATTATTTGTTCTATCGAGAATTTTGATCCTATGGGAATTCATACTGGAGATTCTATTACAGTTGCTCCAGCAATGACTTTATCGGATACTACTTTCCAAAAAATGAGAGATTTATCCATTCAGATGATTCGCTCTATTGGAAACTTCTCAGGAGGTTGTAATGTGCAGTTTTCGGTAAGTAATGATGAAAAAGAAGAAATTATCGCTATTGAAATTAACCCAAGGGTTTCTAGGTCATCAGCATTAGCTTCTAAAGCAACAGGTTACCCTATTGCAAAAATATCAGCTAAATTAGCGTTAGGTTATACCTTGGATGAATTAAAAAATCCAATTACAGGAAATACTTCAGCGTTATTTGAGCCAACATTAGATTACGTAATTGTAAAAGTTCCTCGTTTTAATTTTGATAAATTTAAAGGTTCTGAAAAAAGGTTAGGTTTCTCAATGAAATCTGTTGGAGAAACAATGGGGATTGGAAGATGTTTCCAAGAAGCTTTACAAAAAGCTTGTCAGAGTTTAGAGATTAACCGAAATGGTTTAGGTGCTGATGGGAAAGAATTAACAGACCAAGATGCTATTTTACACAGTTTAGAAAACCCAAGTTGGGATAGATTATTCCATGTGTATGATGCTATTAAATTAGGAATTCCATTTAAAAAGATACACGATAAAACAAAAATTGACTACTGGTTTTTAAGACAAATTGAAAACTCAGTAAAATTAGAAAGAAAGATAGAAGAGTTTACTGTTGACACCCTTCCTAAGGAGTTAATGAAAGAAGCCAAACAAAAAGGTTTAGCAGATAGACAAGTAGCGCATTTATTAAACTGTTTAGAGAGTCAGGTTTACGCTAAGCGTGAAGAAATGGGTATTAAACGTGTGTACAAATTAGTTGATACATGTGCTGCCGAATTTCCTGCAGAAACACCTTATTACTATTCTACTTTCGAAGAAGAAAATGAATCAATCGTTTCTGATAAAAAATCGATTGTTGTTTTAGGTTCTGGACCAAACAGAATTGGACAAGGAATTGAGTTTGATTACAGTTGTGTACACGGAATTATGGCTGCTAAAGAGGCAGGGTATGAAACCATTATGATTAACTGTAATCCAGAAACAGTTTCTACAGATTCTGATACAGCAGATAAATTATATTTTGAGCCTGTTTTTTGGGAGCATATTTATGACATTATTAAGCACGAAAAACCAGAAGGAGTTATTGTTCAATTAGGTGGGCAAACAGCTTTAAAACTGGCTGAAAAACTAGAGAAATACGGAATTAAAGTAATGGGAACTTCTTTTGAAGCATTAGATATTGCTGAAGATAGAGGGCGTTTTTCTGCTGCTTTAGAAAAGTTAGAAATCCCTTTTCCAAAATACGGAATTGTTGAAAGTGCTGAACAAGCAATTGAACTTTCAAGAGATTTAGGTTTCCCATTATTGGTTCGTCCTTCTTATGTGTTGGGTGGACAAAAAATGAAAATTGTAATTAACGAAGAAGAGTTAGAACACCATGTAGTTGATATTTTAAGATCTATGCCTGGTAATCAAATTTTATTGGATCACTTTTTAGGTGGTGCAATAGAAGCTGAAGCAGATGCAATATGTGATGGAGAGGATACTTACATTATTGGAGTAATGCAACACATAGAGCCTGCAGGAATTCACTCAGGTGATTCTTATGCAGTTTTACCACCTTATAACTTAGGTGATTTAGTAATGGCTCAGATTGAAGACATTACTAAGAAAGTTGCAGTAGAGTTAAAAACAGTTGGTTTAATTAACATGCAGTTTGCCATTAAGGATGATGTTGTTTATGTAATTGAAGCAAATCCTAGAGCATCTCGTACGGTTCCGTTTATTGCAAAAGCATACAGAGAGCCTTACGTTAAATACGCTGCTAAAGTAATGTTAGGAGATAAGAAGGTTAAAGATTTTAATTTTAAACCACACAAAGAAGGTTATGCTATTAAAATTCCGGTATTCTCATTTAGTAAATTTCCTAATGTAGATAAAGAATTAGGACCAGAAATGAAATCTACTGGAGAAGGAATTCGTTTTATCGATAATTTACAAGATCAGTTCTTTAGAGAAATTTATGCAAAACGTAATATGTATTTGAGTAGGTAAGAGCTGCCCCCTCTAACTCCCCCAAAAAGGGAGAGCTTTTGTAACTTGTTGCCTAGAAATTCTAGGGGTGTGTTTTTAAAGAACTGTCATCCCGATTGGAGTGACAGAGGAACGAAATAGAGGGATCTTTTGAGTTTTATGCTTTTAATTAAAAAGATACCTCGGTTACACTCGGTATGACAAAAATGTCAAAATGACCGAAAACGTAAAATGGTAAGGAACTTGTAAAAGTTTAGAGCAAATAAAAAACTATGGGAATATTAAGAACAATTGTAATTATTGCACTTTTCTATTATGGCTTTAAACTGTTAACCCGTTATGTTTTTCCATTTTTATTAAAGAGATGGGTGAACAAAAAAATGGGGCAATTTCATTCTGGAAGCTATCAGAACCAAGGTCAGCAACAATATCAAAACCAACAACAAGCACAAGATTTTGCCAAACAACACGAAGGTGAAGTAAAGATAAAAACAAGAGGCTCAAAACCCGAATCGGAAACCAAAGACATGGGCGACTTTGTAGATTACGAAGAAGTGGAGTAGTAGTTTCGTTTAACTAATTAACCAAAGTTTTGGCGGAGCTTATTAATTACTTTACTGTTTCAAATTACTACCAACTGCCCTATAAAATATAGATGATGTTAGCGGTTGTATTAATATTCTTTGATGTTTATTAATTCACCATTCATATATGTATCGAGTTGATATAATTTACCAGAATTAGTATAAAATTCCCATTCTCCAACTTGCAAGCCATTTTCCAGATTACCAACTGATTTTAAATTCCCATTTTCACTAAATTGTTTTTGTAAACCATTTTTAATTCCATTTTTGAATGAGTGTTCATGCTTCATGTTTCCGTTTGAGTAGAAATGAATAGAATTACCCTCAATTTTACCAAAGACCCAAAACTCTTTACCTCTTAATTGACCATTATCGTAGTAGTAATATTGGTTGCCATGTTGTAAGTTATCTTTCCAATTGGTAATTTGAGATATTTTTCCATTTTCATACCATAATTTCAGTGTCCCGTTCTGTTTATTTTTTATATAATACACACTATCTTTAATAGATCCAGATTCGTAGTAGTTAACACATGACCCGGTTTTATTTATATAGTTTTCAGTCCAGCGTAAATGTCCATTTTTATAGTAATTTTTCCATAAACCAAATCGTTTATTCTTTTGTACACTTCCTGTTGCGAGAAGTTCGCCTGTAGAATAAAACTCCTTGTAAGGGCCATTGATCATATAGATTTCAAAATCAACCTGACCTTCATTTATTACTTGCTTTTTAATTAAATCTCCTAATTTATTGTAGCCATATGCTGTATCAATATGCTTATAGTTTTTAATTTTACCTTCTTTACGAACTTCTCCTGTAGAATAGAATTCAGTATAGTTGCCTGTGTTAATTCCCATAGTTTCAGTTACTGGTACCCATCTACCTTCATTCTTAATATCGTCTTCGAACCAAACCCAATTGTCATTTCTTTTTATATCATTATCAATAGACTCAGTATTACATGATATAAAAAACAAGGCAATTATTAATTGTATTATTTTAGATGTTTTCATAGTTGAATTACCGCCAACGTACTTGTTAGTTACGTTTCAATGTGACTTATTCCGATAGCTATCGGAATTAAACGAAGTTAACGTTTTTTAGCGAGAAAGTCAAACCAGTTTATTTTTTAGGATTGCTAATACTAAAAATCCCCATCCGTTAATTTACGAATGGGGATTTGAATTTAAAATATTTAATCTCTAGTGCTCGTGACCTCCAGGTCCGTGTACATGACCATGGTCTAACTCTTCAGCAGTAGCTTCTCTAACTTCAACAACATTTCCTGTAAAGTGTAAATCTTGATCCGCTAAAGGGTGGTTTACATCACAAGTAATAGTTTCTTCATTAATAGAAACAATTTTAGCTGGGTGTACGTGTCCATTTTGATCCTCTAAAGGTAAAACGTTATCAACAACAACTTCTTCAACTAATTTACCTTCTTTCTTAAACATATCTTGAGGTAATTCAATAATTGCTTCGTCAGTTCTTTTTCCGTAAGCATTTTCAGATTTAATTCCGAAAGAAAAAGTATCACCAGCATTTAATTCAGCTACATTAGCTTCAAATTCAGGAATCATTTGTCCCATTCCAGAAAGAAACATTAAAGGGCTTTTACCTTCAGTAGATTCTATCATATCTCCTTCAGCCGTATCTTTGTGCAGGTTGTAGTTAATTGAGATTACTTTGTTTTTTACTTCACTCATAATTTTAATTTTTTTTGCAAAAGTATGATTTATAGAATGACTATTAATACATTTGTTAGATGATTTTAATTGCAGAAAGCGGCTCTACAAAAACCGATTGGCGTTTAGTTAATAGTGATGGTAAAATAGCTAATTATGAAACAATTGGATTTAATCCTTTTTTTATAAGTTCGGCTAACATTGTAGCTGAGTTAGAGGGGTCAGAGTTGTCTAAAATCAAAGCTCAAATAAGCCAAGTTTTTTTTTATGGAGCAGGATGCTCGTCTAAAGAAAATATTGCTATTGTTTATACAGCATTAGGCTCTTATTTTACTGCCGCTAAAGTAGAGGTGGCTCATGATATGTTGGCTGCCGCTAGGGCTACTTGTGGTTATAAAAAGGGAATGGTTGCTATATTAGGTACAGGGTCAAATTCATGTTTATATAATGGAAATGTAATTGTAGAAAACGTGTCGGCTTTGGGTTATATTTTAGGAGATAATGGGAGTGGAGCAGATATCGGAAAAACCTTTGTTAAAGCTTTGTTAGGAGGGGAATTGCCCAAAGAAATTGAAACAAAATTTAAGCAAGAATACGATTTAACAACCAATTCTATTTTAGATAAGCTTTACAAGCAGGCATTGCCAAATCGATTTTTAGCAAGTTTTAGCTTGTTTGTTTTTAAACACATAAAAGATCCTTTTATTAATAAAATGGTAGCACAACGTTTTGAACTATTTTTTGAAAAAAATATTTGTAAATATTCTGATTATCAAAATAACACCTTGCATTTAATTGGTTCTGTAGCATCGGTTTATCAAACTACTTTTAAAGCTGTTGCAGAAAAATACAATGTAAAAGTGGGCAAAGTAATTAAAGCTCCAATAGAGGAGTTGGTGAAGTACCATTTAATTTCTCCCTTAGAAGGGAGATAAAGAGGGTTTTGTTTTAGTTGTCAATCTTCCTAATCCTCTTGTCCAAGAGGGAATTATTTTGGTACAAACCAATCGCCATTGCAACGCATTACTTGCTCTACAATATCACGAACACAACCGTGTCCGCCATCTTTATCAGAAATATAATCGGCAATTTCTTTAATTTCTATTACAGCATTTTTAGGGCATGTAGCAACACCACATTCTTTCATTGGGTAATAATCAGGAATATCATCACCCATATAAAGCACATTTTCTGCAGTAATTCCTTTATCATTAAAATATTGGTGTAACACAGCAATTTTATCCTGCACCCCTAAAAATACATCAGTAATTCCTAAATAATTAAAACGATGCACTACAGATTGTGAGTTTCCTCCAGAAATAATGGCAATGTTATAACCTTTTTTTAATGCCATAGTTATTGCCATTCCGTCTCTAGTACTCATAGTTCTTAGTTGTTCTCCGTTTTCGGTAACTAAAATACTTCCATCAGAAAGCACACCATCAATATCAAATACAAATGAGTTAATTTTTGGTAAGAGTTCTTTAAAATTTGCCATTATTTATTGTTCAGAGTTTGAAAGTTGAAAGTTACAAAGTTTATCAAATCAAAAGTTGTAAAGATATTTTTTTAATAAAAATGGTTAAATTAAGTTTTTAGAAGACTCCTACTCCTTGCCCGAGAAGTCGGGCATCCAGACGCAGTATAAATCTATTTTTAAATGTTACGTAGAAAATAAATACTTCCAATCTCTAGCTTCCAACTTTATCGCTTATAGCTTGACTTATCAGCTTGTAAATTTCTTGATAATCTGGTGTGTTTGCTAATTGTTCGATATGATTTTTAAGTACTGCATCATCTTTTCTTGCAGCAGGACCAGTTTGCATTGCTGAGGGAGAATTAAATTCTATTTTTTTTGCAGTTTCTAAAATTAGCGGTTTTAGTAAATCTAAATTTAGAGCATTGTCTTGTAAAATTTCATCAGCAATAGTGTACATGTAATTGCTAAAGTTGCAAGCAAAAACTGCTGCTAAATGTATTTTTTTTCGTTGTTCAGAATCAATTTCAGTTACATTATTGGATAAGCTACTGGCTAAGTCTATAATTACTTGTTTAGTTTCTTCATTGTTTGCTTCAATACAAAAAGGAACATTTTTTAAATCAACTTCTTTTTCTTTACTAAAAGTTTGAAGCGGGTATAAAATTCCATGATTTTCAAAGCCATTTAAAACATCCATATTAATGCTACCTGATGTATGTAGAACTATTTTATTTTTAAAATTTAATTGTTGAGCAATTTCTGCAATAAAATCATCTTTAATGGCAATGATATAAATTTGACTTTCGTCAGTTATAAACTTCATATCATCGCAAGGCATTGCATTTAATACAGCAGCTAATTCAAAAGCATTGTCTTTAGAATAGCTATATACTTGGTTAATTAAAAAACCATTATTAAGTAACGCTTTTCCTAAATGGGTAGCTACGTTTCCTGAACCAATTATTGTTATTGTTTTAATCAAAAAAATCAATTTTAATCTTTAAACGAAAGTAAGAATTATTGCGGTTAATATTTATTGGTAGTTAAAGATTTTGTTTTAAAGAGTTAATCTGAATCTTACTCCTTCCTCGCGTATGCGGGGATCCAGAATTCAATCAAACCAAACTTCTGATAAAATCAACCCATGTTGGATTTTCTTTCTCAATTAATTCTAACATTTATACAGTTTATTGAGTTGCGTTTAGAGCATTTTACTAACTGGATTCCTGATCTCCATTACATTCCGTCAGGAAAGGAGTAAGAGACTGAAGCATTTTACGCATTTCCTGGTCTAGAAATTATTGTATTTCGCACCATTTATTTTTGTTAACGCTTGTGAGTTTTGTAATTCTTTTACTTATGTGGTTTTAAATTAATGATTAAACTCATAAATTTCTTTAACATTTTAAGTTAGCACTAACTAACTTTATTAACTAATTTTGTTCGCATAATTTTTAGAACAAATTTTATGTTTCAACCAATAAAAAACATCCTCTTTTCAACAAAATTAACGGCAGTACTTTTGCTTGTGTTTGCAATTGCTATTGGTTGGGCAACAATTATCGAAAATGATTTTGGTACACCAGCATCTAAAGCTATTATTTTTAATACCAAATGGTTTGAGTTAATAATGATTTTATTAACCATAAATTTAATTGGAAACATTATAAAATATAAATTGTTTAGATGGGCAAAAGCGGCAACATTAATGTTTCATTTGGCTTTTATTGTAATTATTATTGGAGCAGGAATAACTCGATATATCAGCTTTGAAGGAACAATGCACATAAGAGAAGGCGAAATGAGTAATACAATAGTTTCGGCAGATACTTATTTTCAGTTTAAAGTGGATGATAAAGTAGAGCAATTGACTTATGATAAAAAGTTGTTTTTAAATCCAAAATACAATTCAAAATTTGAAAATAACTTTAATTTTAAAGGGAATAATATTCATATTTCTTATAAAAATTATATTCCTAATAGTATTGATACTGTTGTGCCTGCAGAGAATGGTAAGTCTTACATTGAAATTGTAACGGTAGGGCAAGGAGGTAGAGTTTCTAGATTTATTGAAAGCGGAAAAACTAAGTTTTTTGGAAGCTTTCCGGTAGCTTTTAACGATAATTCTATGACAGAATCTGTTAAGATATCAGAAACCGATTCAGGTCTTTTTGTTATTTCACCTTATGATATTAATTACTTAAGTATGGATGACCAGAGTAAATCTGTACTAAAAAGAGATACCATTCATAAATTTAAAAACAGAAGATTGTACACGATAGATAACGTGCAATTGGTTTTTAAAACGGTTCATAAAAATGTAGCATTAAAGCCAATATCGGCTCCTAAATCAAATAAAAGTGGCGAAGATGCTTTAATTGTGGATGTTACTTGTAATGATAAAACCAAAGAAGTAACGCTTTTTGGCGGGCAAGGATATATTTCTAACAGAACAATTTTTAAGATGAATGACTTAAACTTTGCATTGGTTTATGGTTCTAAAGAAATTACAACCCCATTTAATGTGCGTTGTAATGATTTTCAACTAGAAAAATATCCTGGCTCAATGAGTCCATCTTCTTATGCCAGCGAACTTACGTTAACTGATAACCGATTTGGTGGAGTAGAAATTGATCAGCGTGTTTTTATGAATAATGTATTGGATTATGATGGTTACCGTATTTTTCAATCTTCTTACGATCAAGATGAGTTGGGAACAGTGCTGTCTGTAAACCATGATTTTTGGGGAACAACAGTAACTTACATCGGTTACGGGTTTTTATTTTTAGGAATGATTTTAACCTTAATGATGAAAAATACAAGGTTTAGAACTTTACGAAATAAATTAAAAGAGCTTAAAAATAAAAGAGATCTTGCTGTAATTGTTGCTTTAGGAATAGCTACATTATTTCCGTTAGGAGCTAATGCACAACACAATCATTCAGAGCACGATGGTCATGATCATCAATCAGAAAAAACAACAAATTATACGATTATTGATGCAGCCCATGCAGATAAGTTTAGTCACTTATTAATGCAAGATGTAGAGGGTAGGATGAAACCTTTACACACTTTTGCTTCAGAGTTTTTAAGAAAAGTTTATCATAAAAATAAATACAAAGATTTAAATCCAGAGCAAGTGCTTTTAAGTATTATGTATCATTCTGGTTATTGGCAACAAACCCCTTTTATTTACATTAATAGAAACAATGAAAAACTAAAAACCAAGCTAAAAGCCGAAGGAAACTATGCAGCGTTTATTAACTTTTTTGATGAAAAGTTTAATT
Organism: Vicingaceae bacterium; assembly: GCA_049608005.1. Classification (GTDB taxonomy): domain Bacteria; phylum Bacteroidota; class Bacteroidia; order Flavobacteriales_E; family Vicingaceae. The sequence continues at coordinate 9,237 of JBMYXB010000008.1, read as the reverse complement.
ACGTTTTAATGGAAGATGTGCAAGAGGCAAATGCTAAAAAACCAGCTGAACAAACCCAATATGATAAGGATGTTTTGGCAGTAGATGAGCGAATAAATATTTGCTACATGGTTTATGAAGGTTCTATTTTAAAGCTTTTTCCAAAATCAAAAGACATTAGCAATAAGTGGTATAGTAATTCAGAATACAATCAATTTAGTACACACGATTCTATTTTTGTAAAAGCAATTTTGCCTTTTTATTATCAATCTATAACGCAATCTTTAGAGTCAGGAAATTGGAGTAAAGCAGACAGTACCTTAAAGCATATTGATGATTATCAACGAAAGTTTGGAGCTGCTGTTTATCCTGAGCAATCAAAAATTGATTTAGAAATAGCATACAATAGGGTAAACATTTTTAACACCTTGTTTAAATCTTATGCTATGATAGGATTGTTTATGATGTTCTTTTTATTTATGAACATTTTTAACGATAAAAAATGGAAAAGATTAATTGTAAACATATTGGGATATGTTTTAATAGCCTTGTTGGTTGTACATACTGGTGGTTTAATAGTGCGTTGGTATATTTCTGGACATGCACCATGGAGTAATGGGTATGAAGCAATGTTGTTGGTTGCTTGGGTGGCTATTTTAATGGGCTTTATATTTTCTAAAAACAACAAAATGACTTTAGCTGCAGCTGCAATTTTGGCAAGTGTTGTTTTAATGGTAGCTAATATGAACTTTTTAAACCCTCAAATTACCAACTTAGTTCCTGTACTTAAATCGTATTGGTTAATGATACACGTTGCCATTATGGTGGGGAGTTATGCCCCTTTAACTTTAGGAACATTGTTAGGGTTTATGAATTTGTTGCTCATGATTTTTAAAACAGAAAAGAATAAAACTAAATTAAATAGGGTAATTAAAGAGCTAACTTATATTGTAGAAATGAATTTAACAGTTGGTGTTTTTATGGCAGCTATTGGTACATTTTTAGGCGGTATATGGGCAAATGAGAGTTGGGGAAGATATTGGGGATGGGATCCTAAAGAAACTTGGGCTTTAGTTATTGTATTGTTTTATGCAATGGTATTGCATTTACGTTTTATACCAAAAGCAAACGGAAGATTTTTGTTTAACTTAATGGCTGTACTTGGCTTTTCTGTTGTGCTAATGACTTATTTTGGGGTTAATTATTATTTATCTGGTTTACATTCTTATGCTGCCGGAGATCCTGTACCAATTCCAACTTTTGTGCCTGTTACAGCTGCAGTGGTTTTAGTTATAGCACTTATTGCAGGTTTAAGAAATAAAAAGTTGCCGAGTTAGTTAAATACTTAAGTTTAAGATTTAATTAAATGAGTCTGGAATGCTTCTTCGGGTAAGTTTTAAATCTTGTAGTAAAGAAGATTTAACACGGATAGTAAACAGGTAACTTTGTCTTTGTCCAAATGGCACCCAATTAAAAGACATTTCCCAGCAATGTAAATCTCTGTAAATGTTTACCGAAGTATAAGAAAGGTCTTTTAGTTCAAAATCATAACCCGATCTAAAGCCAACTTTCCATCGCTCGGTTAAGCTAAAATCTCCCGAAAAATTTAAGGTTTGAATAATGCTGCTTTGAAATTGTGGCTTAGAATATCTGATGTTATAATTTACATTTAAAGTCCAAGGCACATTAAAATCAATAAATTCATCTGGGTTTGCTCTAATGTATTCTAGCTCTTGTTCAGATCCATAATTACTTTCTTTTTTATCTTTAGAGGCTTTACTTCTGATAGAAAAACCTGCTGCAAGGTTTGCTGATGTTAAACGCCCAAGTCTGTTATTTCTTTCTATTTCTGATGTATTTACTCGTGTAATTTGGCCAGTAGTTTTGTTAGAGTCTAAAGCATAAGGATCTAAAGTGGCTGTAAAATTTAAGTTTAGTTTTTTAAAAATATTAGTACGTGCATTAATGTTAATGTTACTCCAATTTAATGAATCTGCAATAACATTGTAGCTCGATGTAAACCCTAAATTTTCTAAAAGTTTAATCTTTTTATCTTTTTCAACGCTGTCTTTTCTGTTTCTTACTTTCAACTCAAAGTTATTAAGTAGCCCAAGGTTTATAAGTGCGGCTTTAGTTTGATTGGACCTGCCATAAATTCCATTTTCAAAAATTGAATATTCAACCTCTTCATTATTAGTATCGGTGTAAGTTCTTAATCCACTATTGTTTTCTGGCACATAAGAAAAACCTACACTAGGAGTAACAACATGACGTAAAGCTTTAACTATTTTACCTCTGTATTGATACATTCCAAATATTTTAGTATTCATACTTATTGCCATGTTGTATGAATTTCCTCTAACAAAATTGTTATTTGTATCTATCTCTAAACGGTTGCTATCTGCATTAAAAGTTTTGTTGATAGATTCTAAGTACCATATTTCAGAATAATTAAAAGAAGGGTTTAATGTAAAGTTTTTAAGTACTTTAAAAGAGGTACTTAAAGGAATGGAGTGTTTCATACCATTTTTAAATTGATCGGCTAATAAATCCCAATTTCTTGTTGCAAATAAAGAGTCTTGCACATTGCTCACCTCATTTTTTGTATTCATAGAGTAACTTATACCTATTTTTTCGTAAATTTTTTGTTTTCCGATAGTTGTTTTTCTTTTAAAAGGATATAACCTGGCTACATTAAAAGCTACTTCAGGTAAACGTAGAGTAACCGTTTTGTTAATGGTATTTTGACTATGAGATCCGTTAATAGAAAGGGTGTAAGGTTTTCCTGACCATGATTTTCGGTAAGAAATACTAGAATTAAAAGTAGTGCTTAAATATTCTGTTCCGGTACTGTTAAAATTGTTAGAGTAGTTTTCGCTGTTACCAAAATTTACATTGGCAGAAAAAATACTGTTGGGTCTTGCTTTTTGGTCTTGTGTGTGCCTCCATTTAATAAAAAAGTTAGAGTTTTCAGTATAATCAGGAAAATCCTTAAAACCAGTTTTAAAAACAGAGTAATTAATGTTTAAATCGCCAGTAAACTTATATCTTTTTTTATAATTTGTTAACCAGTTTCCTGCCCAACTTCCTCTGGTGTAATAATCTCCAGTAATTTGTGAACTTATATTTTTGCTTAACGCAAGATAGTAACCACCATGTAATAAGAAAAACCCATATCTTGGACTTTCTCCAGGGGTAGGCATAATAATACCCGATTTTGCTTTGTTTGAGTTTGGAAAAAAACCAAAAGGAATTCCTATAGGTGTGGGAGCACCTTCTATTACTAAATTAGCAGGCCCAGTAATAATTTTATCATTAGGTATAATTTTTAACTTTCCAGAACTAAACCAATAATGTGGATGTCTTAAATTACAAGTCGTATATTTTCCATGTTTAATATATAAGATATCATTAGGCGTTTTATAAATTTTATCTCCATGTATATAATTTTCTCCTTCATGTGTTACAGCATCAATAATTAACCCCTTTTTTGTAGTAAAGTTGTATTTCATTTCATGCGAATTTACAACCGAACCTTTTTCGGTAAAAATAGGTTCTCCATAAAATTTTCCTGTAGAATCTTGCTTGCCACGAGCAGTAACAATGTTAGAGTCCATTTCAATTTCAATTTCTTCGGCAGTTAATTCAATTTCTTCGTAATAAACTTCTGCTTCACCAAAAAGATAAACGATTTTGTTTTTCATATCAAAACGGATAGAATCTTTTGCAACGTATTTTACCTTAGATTCTAAAGCATCAGGCGAACTTAATGTGTCAACTTTAATACTGTCAGTAATTAAGGTATCTGTTTTTAATGAATCTTGCGGTAAAGAATCAATTGTATTTTCTTCAATAACAGGTTGTTTAGGTATTTTTAGAGAAGTATCTTGTGCTTTAACAAATACAGACAAGGTAAGCAGGAGGCTTACTGTCACTAGTTTAAGTGATAAATACTGCTTGGTATAGAATTTGTAATTCATGAAAAGCTAATTTCTTATCAAAAGGTTGAGTTAAACTCAATTTAAGTTAAGAATTATTAACATTAAAGTTGTGATAATTAACTGTATTGTAAGCGGTGTCAAAACTAAAAAAAATAACATTTGTAATACTAAAAAAAATGTTTTTAACATTATTATAATCTCAATATGATAAAACGCATAATTATTAGTTTTCTTGTATTAATGTCTTTTGTTTTCATTAATACATTAAAAGCTCAAAGTAAGTCAGACTTTTTTGGAGTTAAAACAGTTTGTATAGATGCTGGTCATGGAGGCCATGATCCAGGTTGCCATGGAGCAAGTGCTAATGAAAAGCATGTTGCTTTAGCAATGGCGTTAAAGCTCGGAAAACACATTGAAGAAAATTTTCCTGATGTAAAAGTAGTTTATACACGAACTACAGATGTGTATTTAAAATTATGGGAAAGAGCAGCAATAGCAAATAAAGCGAAGGCAGATTTGTTTATTTGTATCCATGCCAATGCGAACGACAACAAAGCTGCTTATGGTACAGAAACGTATGTAATGGGGCTGCATAAATCAGAATCAAATTTAAAGGTTGCAAAAAGAGAAAACTCATCTATTTTATTAGAAGAAGATTACAAAACAAAGTACAGTGATTTTGATCCTAATTCTCCCGAATCATATATTGTGTTAACCATGCGACAAGATGCTTTTATAGATCAAAGCTTAAATTTTGCGACTAAAATTCAAAAACAGTTTAAAGAAAGGGTAGGACGAAAAGATAGGGGTGTAAAACAAGCAGGATTTTTAGTGTTGCATCAAACCAACATGCCAAGTGTACTGATAGAAACAGGTTTTTTAACCAATAGAGAAGAAGAAAAGTTTTTGGCATCAGCACAAGGACAAGACTATATGTCATCGGCTATTTATAGAGCTTTTAAATCTTATAAAAAAGAAATTGAAGGCAAACAATCTGTTGAAACAATAACGGAAGAACCAGCTATTATAGTTGAACAAGAAAAAAAGAAAGAAGTAGTAACAGCACCTAAAGAAAAAAATAAAAAGAAAAAACCTAAAAATAAAGAAGTAGAAAAAGGAGTGATATTTAAAGTGCAATTAGCCACATCTTCAAAAAAATTAGATTTGTTGCCTCAAAATTTTAAAGGAATTAAAGGTGTTGAGCTTTATGAGGCTGGAGGTCTTTATCGTTATGTAGTTGGTAAAGAAACAAAAATAACTGAAGCCAATAAATTACAACTACGCATAAGAAATATAGGTTATAAAGATGCTTTTATTGTTGCTTTTTCTGATGGTAAAAGAGTTTCTATTAGCCAAGCTTTAAATATGCAAAAGCAATAAAGCTTAAGAGTTCAAACAAGATGATTTGTTATATCAGTTCACTTTATCGATATTTGTAAATTAATTAATTACAGATGAAAATATCTAAAGAAATAAAGGTAGGATTTGTAGCATTGTTTGCAATAGCATTGTCTATTTGGGGGTTCAATTATCTAAAAGGGAATAATCTTTTTTTCGAAAGCACAAGTGTTTACGCTTTGTACCCTAAAGTACCCGGATTAGCAGTTTCATCTCCAATAATTATTAATGGAGTGCAAAGTGGTGTTGTAGATGATATTTATTTCCATCCCGACAAATCGAGTAGGGTTATTGTAAAATTAAACATTACAGAAAAAGGGCTTAAAATTTACAAAAATTCTGTTGCAGAACTTATCAGTACCGATTTTATGGGAGGTAAAGCTATAGGTTTAAAATTAGGAAATTCTGGCGTTGAGTTAGAAAACGGAGATACTTTAAAATCTGAATTTGAAGTTTCTATGTTAGAAGATTTTAGTGAACAAATGTTACCAATAAAAGACAAAGCAGAGCATTTAATGTTAACGATGGATACTGCAGTTGTTAAGCTTACAGAAACTTTAGAGAACCTTAACGGGATGTTTACAAAACAAAATAAGAGAAATTTAACTTTGGCTCTAGCAAATCTTAAAACAACGTTAGAAGGATACGAAGAATTATCTCGTTCGTTAAATTATACGGTAAAAAAGAAGGTAAATCCTACTATGGATAAATTTACCCATTTAGCAGATTCTTTAAAAGCTTTAGAGTTAAACGAAACCTTACTAAAAGCTCAAACTGCATTAGATGGGATGTCAGCCGTTATGGATAAAATGAATAAGGGTGAAGGTACAATGGGTAAATTAATGAATAACGATTCTTTATATAATAACTTAACTGGGGCTACCTTACAAATGGAAGAGTTGTTAGAAGACATTAAATTACATCCAAAACGTTATTTTAGAATACTTTCTAAAAAAGAAATTCCTTACAAAAAAGATAAATAATATTAATATATGAATATTTCAATCATCGCATTTGCAGTATTAATTCTAGTTGCTTTAGGATTGTTTGCTAAAAATGTAAAAACCATTATCCGTAATATAAAGCTAGGAAAAGATTTAAACCGTAAAGATAATATGAGCGGTAGGTTTAGCTTAATGGCGCGTGTTGCTTTAGGTCAATCTAAAATGCAAGCCCGACCTGTAGTGGGTATTTTACACTTTATTGTATATGCTGGTTTTATTATTATAAACATAGAAGTTTTAGAAATTGTTTTAGATGGATTATTAGGAACACACCGTTTATTTTCTCCTTTAGGAAGTGTTTACACAATGTTAATATCTACGTTTGAAGTGTTGGCGTTATTGGTTTTAGTATCGTGTATTATTTTCTTAATTAGAAGAAACGTTATCCGATTAAAAAGATTTTTAAGTCCAGAAATGGAAGGTTGGCCAAAAACAGATGCCAACCTAATTTTAATAACAGAAGTGTTATTAATGTCGGCATTTTTGTTAATGAATATTGCTGATGCTCAATTACAAGTTTTCGGAGCTGAACATTACCCTCAGGTAGGTTCTTTTGCTATAAGTGGATTGTTTGAAGGAATGTTTGCAGGAATGTCAGAAGCTAGCCTAATTGCTTTTGAAAGAGGGTTGTGGTGGTTTCATATTATAGGAATTTTTGCTTTCTTAAATTACTTACCTTATTCTAAACATTTCCATATTTTATTGGCATTTCCTAATGTGTTTTATTCTAAGTTAACGCCAAAAGGGCAATTAACAAATATGGAGGCTGTAAAAAAGGAGGTAGAACTGATGTTTGACCCTAATGCAGATCCTTATGCTGCACCACCAGAACCAGTTGGAGAACCAGAAAGATTTGGAGCTAAAGATGTTCAAGATTTAACTTGGAAACAATTAATGGATGCTTATACGTGTACCGAATGTGGTAGATGTACAGATGTTTGTCCGGCAAATATTACTGGAAAAGAATTATCTCCGCGTAAAATTTTAATGGATACCAGAGATCGATTAGATGAGGTTGGAAAAGGAATAGATAAAAATGGTAAAGATTACACAGATGATAAATCTTTATTAGGAGATTACATTAAAGAAGAAGAATTGTTAGCATGTACAAGTTGTAATGCATGTACAGAAGCTTGTCCGGTAAATAATGACCCTTTATCTGTAATTGTAGATTTAAGAAGGTATTTAATAATGGAAGAGTCTAAAGCTCCGGCAGAATGGACAGGAATGTTAACGAATATTGAAAATAATGGTGCTCCTTGGCAATTTGCTCAGGCAGACCGTTTAAAATGGAAAGACGAGGTATAAATTAATGAGAGAATGTTTTAAGGAAAGAATGATTGGAATAAAAATTATTCACTCATTTAAACATTATATCATTTAAGCATTTAAAAAAATGAGTGAATTAAAAGTGCCAACAATGGCAGAAATGATGGCTTCAGGACAACAACCAGATGTTTTGTTTTGGGTTGGATGTGCAGGAAGTTTTGATGATAGAGCGAAAAAAATTACACGTGCTTTCGTTAAAATTTTAAATAAAGCAGGAATCAATTTTGCTGTTTTAGGAACAGAAGAAAGTTGTACTGGTGATCCGGCAAAAAGAGCAGGAAATGAGTTTTTATTTCAGATGCAAGCCATGGGAAATATCCAGATTTTAAATGCTTATGAGATTAAAAAAATTGTAACAACTTGTCCGCACTGTTTTAATACTTTAAAAAATGAGTATACAGAGTTAGGAGGAGATTACCAAGTAAAACATCATTCACAGTTTTTGCAAGAGTTAATTAATGAAGGAAAATTAACGGTAGAAGGTGGAACTTTTAAAGGAAAGAAAATTACTTTTCATGACCCTTGCTATTTAGGTAGAGCAAATGATGTTTATGAAGCTCCAAGAGAGTTGATAGAAAAAATGGATGCCGAATTGGTAGAAATGAAACGCTGTAAATCTAAAGGTTTATGTTGTGGTGCTGGTGGAGCTCAAATGTTTAAAGAAGCTGAAAAAGGCGATAAAGAAATTAACATTGAGCGTACAGAAGAGGCAATGGAAACAAAACCAGATATTATTGCAACTGGTTGTCCGTTTTGTATGACTATGATGACGGATGGCGTTAAAATAAAAGAAAAAGAAACGGAGGTTAAAGTTTACGATTTAGCTGAGATGATTACTGAAGCAAACGATTTATAAATCTCTCCAACTCCCCAAAGAGGAGAGCTCTCCTCTTGAGAGGGGGGATTATTTTGTTCAAGCTTTGCTTGACAACAAAATTAGGGGTGTGTTAAAAAAAACTAATGTGTCATTCGGAACGATATTTTGTTCAAACTTTAGTTTGAGTACAAAATGAAGTGTGGAATCTTTTGAAAGGCAGAAGAAAATTAAAATATGGAATACCTACAATATCCTGACAATGCTAAAGCTTGGGTTTATCAAAGTAACAAGCATTTAGATAAAGATGAAATTGATTACTTAAAAGTTCAATTAGATGATTTTGTGTCTGATTGGGAATCTCACGGACAATTATTAAAAGCAACTACAGAAGTTTTTTACGATTTGTTTGTGGTCTTTTTTGTAGATGAGCAAGGCGATAATATGTGCGGAAGAGCACAAGATGCTTCGGTTAATTTAATGAAACGTTTAGAGGAAGAACTAGAAGTTACCTTTTTAGATAGAATGGTTCAATCGTATAAAAAAGGCGAAAATGTTGAGGTAGTAAGAATGGCAGATTACGAAGCTTTATTGGATAATGGAGATATTGATGAGAACACCATTGTTTACAACAATATGATTACAACCAAAATAGATTTTGATAACCATTGGGAAGTGCCAATGAAAAATAGCTGGCACCAACAGTTGATTGGTTAAAACTAAACCCGTTGTGCATTTAGAGAATACTAACTTTTAAATTGTTAATGTTTCT